>NZ_JBLUXC010000041.1:0-41648 GCF_048276795.1 Aeromonas sp. PS2Canimalfood6 | reverse complement strand
GTGCTGGAAGGGGTGAACAACAAGATCAAAGTGATAAAGCGTATGGCATATGGATTTAGGGACTCAGAATACTTTTTTCTGAAAATCAAGGCGGCCTTCCCCGGAAAGCCGCGATGAACCTAAAAAAACCGGCACAAGGCCGGTTTTTGACGAACAGGGGAATAACTCAGGGCAAGATGCGGGGGCTCCACTCCAGCCACTCTTTCTCTGCCTTGGCATGAAGCGGATAACGATGGCCCGCCTTGACGGTCGCGCCCATTTCCCGCTCCGGCGTATTGAAGGCAATCCCGCCTGCCAGCAGGCTTTGCACCGTTTCGACCTCGATGGTGCCACCGGTCAGCCCGATATCGGCCTTGACCCCGGAGACATTCCAGAAGCGGCTATTGGCGCGTATCAGATGGGCGTACTGTCCATCCACATTCACATAGATCAGTACCTCACTGCCATCCCGGGCCAGGGTCACGCCGGTGACGCTGCCCACGACCATCTTGCGAAACAGCAGGGGGCTGCCCACGCTGATGCCATCGACGGAGGGGCTCTTGAGGGTCAGGGCAAGACCGGCGGGGCCACTCTGGCTCAAGGGGAAGGTCTCCTTGCCAGCCCCCCGGCCCGGTGTCGCCTCCACAAAGGCCCCCTTGATCAGGGTATCGAGGTGGGCAACCCCCCCCAGCCCGACCTTGGCCTGCACCAGGGCATAGCGTGCCCCGGATTGCAGGAAACGCGCGGCATATTGCTCATTCAGCTCGGCCTTGAAGCTTACCTGGCCCAGGGTCGGGTCCAGTTCCACCTGCTCTACTTTGCCGATGTCCACTCCGCGATAGCGGATGGGGCTGCCAACCCCGAGACCCGGGTTGTGATCCGCCGTGAGCGTGAGGGTACGCACCTGGGAGCTTGCCTGCTCCTTGCTGTCAAAGAGCTGATGACTGCTGCGACCTGTCCCCAGCTTGTCGAATTCGATGGCACCACGCAGCAGGGTGGCGAGGTTCCCCATCTTGACCTGCACGCCATCGAGCCGGATCTTGCCGTCAATGGCGGCCTTCTTCCAGAACTGGGGTTGCTGCTTGAGCAAAGGAGCATAGATGGCATCGATCTCCAGGGTGATGGCCACCCCGCGATCATCGGCATCCAGCGCCTTGACCTTGCCCGCTTCCAGTCCCAGGTAGAGGACGGGGGAGCCCACACCGATACCATCAGCCTGAGCGGCACGCAGCGTCCAGCTGACCGCTTTGGCATGGCGGCTCCCAAGCAGGGCTAGCTCCTGGCTGGGGTAGAGGCGGTCAATCCTGTCACCCTTCGCAGCCTGTACCAGCTTGATGCCCCCCGCCAACCAGGCACTGGCCGGGCTGGTCTCCACCTTGATACCGCTGAGATCCGCCTCCACCTGCAAGGGGGCGGCGCGATAGAAGCGAGCCCGTTGCAGCAGATGGCGATAACGCTCGTTCACCAGCAACTCGACACTGGCATTGCCGCCGGCATCCAGGGTCAGTGCCCCGAGCTGACCTATCTGCAACCCCTTGAACCAGAGCGGAGCCCCTTCGCTCAAACCGGCGAGATCCTCTGCCTGCAGGGTCAGCTTGATGCCGCCGCGCTGTGCCTGGCTCTCCAGGGTCATGGTGTTGACCCGTTTACCGGGTTCATAGTCCAGACGAATGGCGGGCCCGGCCAGCAGGCGATCCGCATGCTTGATCCCGGCAGGGGAGAGAGAGACCGTCTCCCACACCAGACGACTCTTGCCGGTCACCCGGAACGCCTGTTCGGGGTTGATGAGGGCCGTCACGCTCCGCCCCTGCTCGGTCAGACGAATGGGGTCGATGCGTCCAATCTCGATGCCCTCATAGAGGATGGGCATCCCTTCCTTGATGGGCAGAGTCCCAGCCTGGATGGTGATGCGCTCACCCCGGGCGGCCTCGGCCAACCCCTTGTAGAGGATGAAGTTGACCCCCTTTTGCGCCACGGGAGAATCCTTGGGGGAGTCAAACGCAATGCCGCCGCTCAGAATAGAGGTGAGACTGCCCGCTTCCACGCTGACGCCAGCCAGGCTGAAGGAGCCTTTGATGCCGCTGATGTTCCAGAATCGGGTATCCGCCTTGACGAGGTGCTCGAAGCGCGGCTCGATCACCAGATCCAGGATCACGTTCTGGTTCTCTTCCCCAAGACGGGTGTTGATGACACTGCCCACCTCCAGCCCGCGGAAATAGATCTTGGCGCCGATGCCCACCGACCCCAGAGAATCGGCTGTCAGGTGCAGGGTTCGCCCCTGGGCCTGATAACCGGGGGGAGGACCATCCAGGGCATCGAACTCATCCTCCAGCGGGTTGTTCTCCCGTCCGGGTTGCAGGTTGATGTAGTTGCCTGACACCAGGGTGTCCAGGCCGGAGATCTCGGTCAGTGACGCCTTCGGACTCACCAGCCAGAAGTCGGAGCCCTTGCGTATGAGGGAGCGGGCACGGCTGTCCACTTTGGCCAGCACCGCAATCTTGCGACCATCCTGTGCCAGTTCCAGCTCCTGGACCACGCCGATGGCGACCCCCTGATAGCGCAACTGGGTCTTGCCCGGCAAGATACCGTTGCCCTGGGCAAAGTTGATGCGAATGAGTTGACCACTGTTCGTCCACTGCTGGTAGAGAAAGCCTCCCGCCAGCAAGAGGGCGATGAAGGGCAGCAACCAGACCGGTGATAACCAGCGGTGCTTCTCAATGACGGGCTCAGCCCCGACCATACCGACTCCTTACATTGGCTGTGATGCACAGCGCGTTCGACACAAAAAACATTAACGGGCCGCCTTGTCCCACAACAGGCGGGTATCGAGCATCCTGGCCGACATCATGGTGAGGACCACCACGCCGGCGAATGCCGTCGCCCCGGGGCCGGCACGCACGTTGAGCAGCACGCCGCGATCCACCAGAGCCACCATCAGCGAGATGACGAACAGATCCAGCATGGACCAGCGTCCGATGAAATCGATGATGCGGTACATGACGAGCTGGCGTTTGCGGCGCACGGGCTTGCTGCGCTGCAACTGCCAGCAGATCCAGCCAAGACCCAGGATCTTGCCGATGGGCACGATGATGCTAGCCGTCAGTACTATGGTGGCAATGCCGGACATCTTGCTGCGATAGAGCGCCATGATACCGCTGAAAATGGTATCGGACTGCAATAATCCCTTGTTGTAGAAGTGGGTGATGGGCAGCAGGTTTGCAGGCAACAACATGAAGGTGGCCAGCGCCAGCAGGCCCCATGACCAGGCGAGGGAATGGGGAATGCGCATCTGCAAGGGGGTGTGACAACGAGGGCAGCTCATGCCGTGTTGATGGCGCACCAGCAACCCGCAGGTATGGCAGCGGCAAAGCCCCAGTTCACGGGCGCTGATCGGGGACATGGTCCGGCTCCCGGGAGGCGTGTTGCAGCGGAATCCGCTCCCAGTAAGGGGCAGGATCAAAGAGGATCAGCAGCGTCATGTTGAGCAGCATCAGACAACCCAGGCTCAGCAGACCGCCTCCCAGGCGCACGTCGGCGATGTCGATAAGCTTGAACAGGGCGACCAGCAGGCTGACGATGTACACCTCCAGCATGGCCCAGTGGCGAAATACTTCGACCGCTTTGAGGGTCCACGCCAGCAGATGCCAGCGCTTGGCCAGGCCGGAGGCGAGGGCAAAGATCCCGAGCAGCAGCCCTGTCGGCGCCAGCACGGCGCACCAGAGCACCAGTGTTGCCACCCAGAGCTCGCTCTCGGCATACAGCATCATAATTCCCTTGATCAGGTTGGCGTCCGAGTTCACGCCCGCCAGACGAAGATAGATCAAAGGCTCAAAAAACGCGGAAGGCAGCAACAGGAATCCGGTGATGGTCAGTGCCATCAACTGGGAAGGGCGAAAGGCATAGCGCCCATACAGATGCTGATGACAGCGGGGGCAATGGGCGTGACGGCGCAGCGGCAGCAACTTGCGTTCGATCAGCAAGTCACAGGCCGGACAGACAATCACCGAGTGCGGATCCGACATACGATTCAACCTGTTGAAGGAATTGATGAAATTTACCTTAAAACGCCTGCTCTGTCTTGCCGCGCTGCACAGCCCCCTTTGAAAAGACGTGTTTTCCGCTGTGAACTGGCCGCCGCCAGCCAAGCAGGGGCTGGCGATGCATGCCGACATGCTGAGGGTATTTGCAATACTGTATATACGTACATATACTTGCAATCACTATCATCAGGAGGGCGCCGCGATGGCCGTTGAGATCAAGTATGTTGTGGTACGTGGGGGAGTGGAGAAGATGACCTTTGCCAGCAAGAAAGAGGCGGATGCCTATGACAAACTGCTGGACACCGCCGATGAGCTGATGACACTGCTGGCGGGTGCGCCGGTCGCGCTTGCACCGGAGCAGCAGGAGAGTCTGGCCTTTTATCTGGCCGAGCAGCGGGATCAGCTTCAGCAGGTATTGCGCGGTGGAAAAGGGCAGGGGAATTCCCCCAAAGAAGACAAGCAGGATACTGAACTGCCAAAGGGGAAGCCCCTGAAGAGCGTGGCTTGAGACGAAAGGGCGGGGAAGGGGATGTGAGGCAGAACCCGCTCTCTCATTCATGAAAAGTGCAACTTAAGTCATTATCACGACTATTTTCCCCGAGAACTTTCCAACCACACCGCATATTTATTGAATATGCTGATTGCTCGTCATCATGGGGTATCACAGCAAGATGCCTCAGGTCGTTGCCCCCAAGGCGCACTGCAAGCCCTGATGCCGATAACCCCATTTATCGGCATCAGGGGGGCGGCCCCGTTCAAAACATTCAACCGACATCACACACCATCATGACTCATCCAGCACTTCCACCCGCCATGCCGCTGTTCGATAGCGTGGACCACCTTGAGGCGGGCAATCCCCAGGTCAACCAGTACCTCGCCACCCTGAGTCTTGGCAAGGTCCCCGACGCGGGGATCGTGTATGAGCTGGCCGTCGACTGGCTGCTGGAGCAGCGCCACAGCGAAAACAACTACAAGACCTATCGCAGTGAGCTGACCACTTTTTTGCACTGGTGTTTTTGCGAGGTGGCCATCAGCCCCAGGGATCTCACCAGGCGCATCATGATGCGCTATCTCGACTATTGCCAGGCGCCACCGTCCGGACTGATTGCCTATCGCAACGTCGCCCAGTTCGTGCTCGACAAGGAGTGGGGGGAACGGTTGCCAAACCCCCTGTGGCGTCCGTTTCTTGGCAAGCGGGAACTGGGCCGGGAGCTGCCGTATCGACTGAGTGAGCAGGCGATGAAGACAAAACTCGCCATTTTGTCCGCCTTCTTCCAGTTTCTCATCCAGGAGGAGTACATGGATCGCAATCCGGCTCTCCTGCTGCAGCGGGTTAAACGTGCGGGCCCCCAGGAGGCTGGTGAAGACGCGCAATCCTTCACCGAACTGCAATGGTCCTATGTGATGCAAGCCGCCGAACAGCTCGCTGCCGAATGCCCGGCACAACATGAGCGCAGCCGCTTTCTCATCTGTCTGATGTATGCCTGTTATCTGCGGATTTCCGAGGTGGCGGCCAGGCCGGGTTTCAGCCCCGTCATGGGCCAGTTTCGACGTGACGCCAAAACGGGCGTCTGGGGTTATGACATTCCCCGCAGCAAAGGCGGTAAACGTCGCACCGTGGCCGTTTCTCAGGCTCTGCTCGAAGCCCTGGCTCGCTATCGTACCTTTCTTGGACTTTCGCCACTGCCGGCCCCCGGGGAGCAGACCCCGCTGTTCGTACGCCACAAGGCGGCGGCCCATGGCCGCGAACAAGGCGAACTCAATGCCAATCTGGGTATCCGCCAGCTACGGGACTTGGTAATGGCGGTATTTGAACAGGCCGCAAGCCTCGCCGAACAAGACGGTTTTGATCAGGATGCCGCTGAAATGCGAACCCTGACGCCGCACTCCATTCGCCATACCGGTATCACCCATGACATCAATCTGCACGGCCGGCCTTTATCCCACGTACAAGCCGATGCGGGACATGACAGCATCGACACCACCTCCAAGTACCTGCACACCGGCAACCGGGAACGTCACGAGAGTGCCAGCCGCAAGCCGCTGGACCACTTGCTCGACCAGGACCGTACATATGATTGATAACCAGTGGTGAACAATAAAACTGCACTCATAACCAAGACGCGGGACCTAAAGACAATCCTTGATTGACCATGCCCTGGGACTCATAAATCCGACACTGCGCATAATGTATATTATGTTAAATGAAATATCTTGGTATTCTGTCACCCTCAACCGAACTGTGTATAATGGTGGCAATTGATCCTATCCCCGACCGGATGTCTTAAGTGGCTGAATTAACATCAGAACAATTAAAACCCGCTTTCTCGATTGAGCAGTTCCCCACACTTGGCGAACTCGACCCCATTCCGTTTGCCGCCCTGCAACCCAGAGCGATTTCGGGTATCAAACGGCTGGCCAGTTTTGATGGTGACTGCCCGGTCATGATCCTCAACGGTTTCCCCGGTGCAGATTACGAGAATGTCTGCCAGACCCTGATCGCCTCTTCGAATGGCAAGGATGGCGACCTGTTCGATCTCTGTTATACCGAGAATCTCAACAACCCTTTCAAGCCCATCTGGCTGCGCCTGCAACCGGGCTCGGGTTTCGAGTTCTGCGAGATGGTCGGTGAGCTGCTCAAGCTGATGAGCCACCATCTCGACGCCGAGCGGCTGGTCACCCGGATCATCCGCAAACAGAACAACGACCCCAAGATCGTGGATTTCCTCTCCGATCTGGCCGCCCATGTCGCCCAGGGCCTCGAGTTCCAGCACCCGGTGCTCATCAACCTGCTGATCCATCATGAGGATCAGCAAGCCCCTGTCGTCTACGGCCGTGACCTGAACTGGGATACCTTGTTCGGTTCCATCAACTATCAGACGGAACAAGGCTCCGTTTACGCCAACCAGCACCTTTTGGAACCTGGTCTGCTGCGGGAAGCCAACGGTGGTTACCTGATACTTCAGCTCGATGAGCTGCTGGATCAGCCTCATCTCTGGTTAAAGCTCAAAAACGCCATGCAAAAAGGCGAGCTGGACTGGAATGCCTATCAGGAAGGCAAGACGCTGACACCGTTCTTCACCCCGGAAGCGACCCCCATCCGGTTCAAGTTGATCCTGGTCGGTGACAGGCTGGACGTGGCGGAATTCCAGATGCTGGACAGGGACATGGCGGAGCGCATCTTCCTGCGTGCCGATCTGGTCTCCGAAGTGAACATCGAGGAAGATCTCCCCGCCTTCCTGCAATATCTCGCCTGGCTGCGAGCGCGCTGGGCGCTGCTGGATTTCACCCCAAGTGCCCTCCTCGCCCTCTGTCGCCATGCCAGCCGCCTGTGTGACCACCAGGAGTGGCTATCCCTCTCCGAGGTACAGCTCGGCGCCATCATGCGCATGGCCGACAGCCTGGCCCGCGAGCTGGAAGCGAGCTGCGTCACTGACGAACATATCCTGCTCGCCCTGGAAGAGCAGGATTACCGCCTCAACTATCTGGTGGAGCAATCGGATCAGGGTGTTATCGACGGCCAGATCCTGCTGCAGACCGACGGTGAAGAGGTTGGCCAGATCAACGGCCTTTCCGTCATCCAGGTGGCCGGCCATCCCTATGACTTCGGGGAGCCGGTACGCCTCACCGCGACCGTCCACCTCGGGGATGGCGATGTGGCTGACATCGAGCGCAAGGCGGAGCTCGCCGGGCACATTCACGCCAAAGCCATGATGATCATCCACGGTTACCTCTCCAACAAGTTCGGCGCAGAGAACCCCTCGCCGCTCTCGGCTAACCTGGTGTTCGAGCAGTCATACCACGAGATCGATGGTGACAGCGCTTCCCTGACCGGCCTGTGTGCCCTGCTCTCTGCCCTCGCCCGCCAGCCCATCTACCAGCACTTCGCTGTGACCGGTGCGGTCGACCAGTTCGGCAATGTGCAGGCCGTTGGCGGCGTGAACGAGAAGATTGAGGGCTTCTTCCGGGTGTGCAAGATCCACGGCCTCACCGGCAAGCAAGGCATTCTGCTGCCCGGCACCAACGCCCAGCAGCTCAACCTCTCTGATGAAGTGATCGCGGCAGTAGAGGCTGGCCAGTTCCACATCCACCCGGTGGATCACGTGGAAGAGGCAATCGAGCTGCTCACCGGCTGCGTCGCTGGCGAACCGGACATGCCGGATACCCTGTTTGGTCGCATCCAGGAGAGACTGGACGAACTCAATGGCACGGCAACCAAGAGTGGCGGCCTGCTGCGCAGCCTGCTGGATCGGCTGCTTGGCCGTTAAATGAAGTGATCGGAGTTGTTTAGCGAACATCTGTAAGCTAAATTGGCCCGGCTTTGACCCATATGAAGGATAAACAGCGTGACCCTAGATAACGACACCACTGATCCCCGCCTCTCCCTGTGCGAACAAGGCAAAGAGTCCTTTACCCGTGAAGAGCTGCTTGCCTGCAGCCGTGGCGAATTATTTGGTGAAGGTAACAGCCAGCTGCCCGCCCCCAACATGCTGATGATGGATCGCATCGTCAAGATCAACGACCATGGCGGCGAGCACGGCAAGGGTGAAATCCTGGCTGAACTCGATATCACGCCGGATCTCTGGTTCTTCGACTGCCACTTCCCCGGCGATCCCGTCATGCCCGGCTGCCTGGGCCTGGATGCCATGTGGCAACTGGTCGGCTTCTTCCTGGGCTGGAAAGGGGGTCCTGGCAAAGGACGTGCGCTGGGTGTCGGTGAAGTCAAGTTCACCGGCCAGATCCTGCCGACGGCCAAGAAGGTCACCTACAAGATCACCTTCAAGCGCGTCATCAACCGCAAACTGGTCATGGGCATTGCCGATGGCGTCGTGGAAGTGGATGGTCGCCCCATCTACAGCGCCACCGATCTGAAAGTGGGCCTGTTCAAAGACACCACCGCATTCTGATCCTGCTCCTGGGTGAGCAGAGACAACGTAAAGGGGCCACAATGGCCCCTTTCCTTTTGTAATGAGTGATGAAGTATCGGTTACTTCATGAAGAGGCCTGAGCCTCGCCCTTCCATGGCATCGCGCCAACCACCAAGCCAATGGCCCCTGGCATCCAGGCACTGGTACGGACACGCTTCTTTCTGTTTGCCGACCACGCCAGCCTGATAACCACGAGCACGAGCTCTTTCCAGACGGTCCCGTTTTTGTCTCTTCATCATCTACGACCCTCTTCCGTGGAACAAAAAAAGCGACCAATTTTTCATCGGTCGCTTTCATCTTTACCCCAGGGGGTTGGCAGGGTCAAACAAAAAATTTCATGCTATCCGCTCATTGTGACACAAGACACTGAACCGCATTAATTTTTAGTGACACAACTTTTTAGCGCTGGAAACGGCGCAGCCAGGCGAATGGCAGGGCCAGCAGAGTCAACCAGAACAGGCTGCCACCACCGCTGCCACCATCCTGACCGGTCTGGTTGTTGACCGGTGCGTTGGCGACCACATAACCGGCCGGATCGTTGTTCTTGTAGTCGGTCACGACCGGTGCCAGCTTGACGCTGACCACGGTAGCGTTGGTGCGGTTGTTCAGATCGCTCTCGCTGTTGTAGCGATAGGCGGTCGCGGCCACAGTCCCATTCTCGCTGATGCCGCTGGCATAAGCGATGTGATAGTAGTAACCGTTCTGGGCACACTGCTTGGCACCCGCATCATCCAGACCACAGATGAGATCGTTCAGGTACCAGTTGTTGCCGGTCGCCGCGTTGAGCAGGAAGCCTTCCTGCATGCGGTTGGTGCCGTTGACCACGGGTTGGGTCTGATGGCGGGAATCACGCCAGCCAACCACCATGTTGTGGTTGTTGATGGCGGCCGCTTCCGAGCCGGAGCCGCTGAGCGGCTTGTCCTGCAGGGAGACCACGGCGTTGGTGGTCGGCGTGTTCAGGTTGAACACGAACATCTCCACCGGGCGGTTCTGGCCCTTGTTGATACGATAGAGCTGGTTGCCGACCACATAACCGTTGTCGTTGACCCCCACGGCCCAGCTGTGTTGCAGCTTGGCGTCATCCTTGCCGGGCTCGCCTTCTGCCAGCGGGATGATCTGGGTGGTGCCCACCTTGCTGCCATCCAGATCCAGTGTCCAGTAGGCGGCCAAGTTGCGGCCATCCAGGTAGTTGGTGCCGATCTCGCCGGTGGAGGAGTACCCTACCCCATACAGTGTGCCGTTAAATTTGCCCACGCCGAGCGCGGAAGCGGTCTGCACCACTTCGTTGCGGCCCCGGGCATACTCGTTGGCCTGCAGCAACTTGTTGAAGGTACCGGTACTGTTGACCAGCCAGAAGCTCGCCTGGGTGTTGAGGCCCGGGCAGTAGCGGTAGTCACCGTACTGGCCGTCGTTACCGGCAAAGCACCAGTTGTAGGTTTCGGAGTTGACGGCGATGTTCTTGCCGGTGGCAGCGGTACCGGTCACCAGATACTGGCCGTTGTCCAGCTTCTTGATGCTGGTCGGCACACTTAGGCTGTGAGTACCGGCGCCATCTTTCAGCTCGACGGGGTTGCCCTCCTCAACCACGGCAAAGGCGGTACGCACCTTGCCACTCATCTTGTAGCCCGCCCGGGTGCCGGGTACATCACCCAGCGCGGTCACCAGGCCGTCGGTCTCGCCCAACTGCACATAGCCTACGTTGTTGCGCTGATCGACACCGTCGAGGAAGTCACGACGCCACTGGTAGGCGAAGTTGCTGTTGTCGTTCCAGAAGGAGTTGCAGACCGAGTTGGAGAGCATGCAACCCTGCTCGAAGCGGAAGCGGTCAACCAGGAAGTCGGCAAACCGCACGGTGGAGAAGTATTCCGCCATGTTGTTCTTGGTGTTGAGCCCGATGAGGCCGTTGGCATCGCCGCTGATCCCGCTGGCATAGCCTTTGACTTCGTCATCAACGATGGTGAAAAAGGAGCTTTGTGCCGCCTGCGCGTTGAGGCTGGCGCCGACCAGGATGGCCAGCATGGATAATTGCTTTTTCATCTACTTCCTTAGTCTTGATGTTTCAACGCTTCCAACTCCTCCCAACGGGAGAAGGCGTGTTCCAATGCGGCCTCTGCCGCATTCAATGCATCCAGTTTGGGCTGGGTCTGCTCTGCTGGCAGAGAGAAGAAACCGGGGTGGTTAATCTCGGCCTGCAGGGCATCGAGTTCCATTTCCAACTGTTCCAGCCGGGCTGGCAGATTATCCAGCTCCAGTTGCAACTTGTAAGAGAGTTTTCGTGTTTTTTTCGCAGGCTCCGCTGCCGACGCGACAGACTCTGCCACCTTGACCGGGGCCGGCTTGGCCGTCTGTTGGGCTGCCTGCAGGGCTCGTGTGGCCATCATGTCGGCATAGCCCCCGACATAATCGCTGATCCGACCATCCCCTTCAAACAGCCAGCAGCCGGTCACGGTATTGTCGATAAAACGGCGATCGTGGCTGACCAGCAGCAGGGTCCCCGGGTAATCGGTGAGCAGCTCTTCCAGCAATTCCAGCGTTTCGACATCCAGGTCGTTGGTTGGTTCATCCAGAATCAACAAGTTACTGGGCTTGAGGAAGAGTTTGGCCAACAGTAGACGGTTTTTCTCGCCCCCTGACAAGGCCTTGACCGGGGTGCGCGCCCGCTTGGGCTCGAACAGGAAGTCCTGCAGATAGCCGAGGATGTGACGGGAGCGGCCGCGAACCATCACCTCCTGCTTGCCCTCCCCCACGTTGTCCACCACCGTCTTCTCGGGATCGAGCTGCTCACGGTATTGATCGAAGTAGGCCACTTCCAGGTTGGTCCCCTGGCGCACCGAGCCACGGCTCGCCTCGAGCTGGCCCATCAGCAGCTTGATCAGGGTCGACTTGCCGCAGCCGTTGGGGCCCACCAGAGCAATCTTGTCCCCGCGCAGCACCTGCAGATCCAGTCCCTGGAACAGGGTGCGATCACCAAAGTCCAGCCCCAGCCCCTCGGTCTCGAACACCAGCTTGCCGGAGCGGCCCGCCTCGTCCAGTTGCAGCTTGGCCTTGCCCTGCAGCTCCCGGCGCTGGGTGCGCGCCATGCGCATCGCCTTGAGGGCCCGCACCCGTCCCTCGTTGCGGGTACGACGCGCCTTGATCCCCTGGCGCACCCATACCTCTTCCTGGGCCAGTTTGCGGTCGAACTCGGCGTTTTTCAGCTCCTCGACCCGCAGCCACTCCTCCTTGCCTTGCAGATATTCGTCGTAGTTGCCGGGCCAGGAGGTGATCACGCCGCGATCGAGATCGATGATCCGGGTCGCCAGCTTGTGGATGAACTCCCGGTCGTGGGAGATGAAGACGATGGCGCCGCGAAAGTCCTTGAGGAACTCTTCCAGCCAGTTGATGGCATCGATGTCCAGGTGGTTGGTCGGCTCGTCCAGCAGCAACAGATCCGGATCACACGCCAGGGCGCGGGCCAGAGCCACCTTGCGCAGCCAGCCGCCAGACAGACTGTCGAGCGTCACATCAGGGTCGAGATCGAGCAGGGTCAGCACCTGATTGATGCGGGTCTCGTACTGCCAGCCGTTCTGATAGTCGAGCTGCTCCTGCAACTGGCTCATGGTGCGAATGTTGGCATCGGAAGGGTCGTGCGCCAGGGCGTGGGAGACATGGTGGTACTGCTTGAGCAGCTCCCCTACCCCGGCCAGCCCTTCTGCGGCGTAATCGAACACGGTGATCTCGCTCGAGGCGGGCGGATCCTGCTCGAGGCGGGTCACTTTCAAATCTTGTTGCAACACCAGACGGCCGTCGTCCAGCGGCAGTTCGCTGGCAATCACCTTCATCAGGGTAGACTTGCCCGCCCCGTTGCGACCCACCAGACAGAGGCGCTCGCCCCGCTCTATGGTGAGCTCGGCATGGTCGAGCAGCGGAAAATCACTGAACGACAGGGACGCGCCGTGCAATGTCAAAAGAGCCATGTTTGTTCCTTGTTGCTTATGAAAAAACGGGCGGCAGCGTGAGTCTGCCCCCGTTTTATCGTCAAATCCTGCTCACCCCTGTGCCAGCCAGCCTTGCAGCTCTCCCAGGGTGAAAGGCCAGCCCAGCTCCCGGCCGGCACTGTCTTGCAGCACCGGGATGCGCACCCGGTAAGCCTCGAGCCAGGCCTCCTCCTCCAGGATGTCGCAGCGGCGGGTCTGCGCGGCCATCCCGGCCTGTTCCACCAGCGCCCACGCCTGTTCGCACAGGTGGCAGCCGTCGGTATGAAACAGGGTCAGCATCAGCCTTGTGCCTCGGCGTGGGTGATGATCCAGCAGTTGTGGATATGCTGGTTGCGCTCGAAGTCCTTGGGCCGGGTCTTGTTCGTGATGTTCTGCGCCTTGAGACCAATGGCGTCAAGGCCGGCCAAGTCCATCTTGAAGTGGCGCTTGTTGTTGGAGAAGACCAGGGTGCCGTCCGCCGCGAGCAGGCGCTTGAGGTGCTGCATCAACAGCAGGTGATCCCGCTGCACGTCGAAGCTCTCGTCCATCCGCTTGGAGTTGGAGAAGGTGGGCGGATCGATGAAGATGAGGTCGTACTGCTCGTCGGCTTCCGACAACCACTTCAGGCAGTCCGCCTGCACGAACTTGTGCTCGCGGCCCACCAGCGAGTTGAGGCGCATGTTGTCCTGGGCCCAGTTGAGGTAGGTGCGCGACATGTCCACCGTGGTGGTTTCGCGGGCGCCGCCGAGCCCCGCGTGCACGGTGGCACTGCCGGTGTAGGCAAAGAGGTTCAGGAAGCGCTTGCCCCGAGCCATCTGGCCCAGCATGCGGCGGGTCTGGCGGTGGTCGAGGAAGAGGCCGGTGTCCAGATAGTCGTAGAGGTTGACCCAGAGGCGTGCACCGTACTCCTGCACCTCCATCCGGTGCTGCTCTTCGGAGAGCTTCTGGTACTGCTGTTTGCCTTCCTGGCGCTCGCGCACCTTCAGGATCACCTTCTCGCCGTCCATGCCGGTCACCTTGATGGCGGCCTGCACCATGTCCAGCAGACGCTGGCGGGTCTTCTGGGCGGGAATGTCCTTGGGCGCCGCGTACTCCTGTACCACCAGATAATCCTGATAGCGGTCGATGGCAGCGTTGTACTCCGGCAAGTCCGCGTCATAGAGGCGGTAGCAATCGAGGTTCTCCTTGCTCGCCCATTTCTCGAGGGTCTTCAGATTCTTGCGCAGACGGTTGGCAAAGTCCTGGGCCACCTCTTTCTGGGAAGCAACGGCATCGAGGGCGATCTGATAGTTGCGCAGCTGGCACTCGAGGGCGCCGTTGAACAGGCGATACTGCTTGTCGGCACGCAAGCGCAGGCAGCTCAGGAGTTCGGGAGAGGCGGAGAGAATGGTGACCTTCCACCCCTGGAAGCCGCGGCGCAGGGCATCGCCAAGGGCCTGATGCACTTCCAGCAACGCCGGGAACTCCCCAAGACGCTCGCCATAGGGCGGGTTGGAGATGAGCATGCCGACCTGACGGCTCTCTCCTTCCACAGCCGGCATCGGCAGCGGATTTTCCAGCTTGGTGACATCGGCCTGCTTGAAGGTAATGAGATGGGCCACGCCGGCGGCCTTGGCGTTGTCACGGGCCTTCATCAGGACCCGGGTATCCGCATCGCAACCGAACAGCTTCACCTCGCAGCGCTGCATGCCGCGCTTGGCACGCACCTGGGCTTCCATCATCAGACTCTGCCACAGTTCACCATCGTGTTGCAGCCAGCGATCGAAACCGAAGCGCTCACGGCGCAGCGCAGGCGCCATGTCGGCAGCGATGAAGGCCGCTTCAATCAGCAGGGTACCGGAGCCGCACATGGGGTCCATCATGGGCTCGCCAGCCCAGCCGCTGCGGGCAATCATGGCCGCAGCCAGGTTCTCTTTGAGGGGCGCCTCGCCGGTGCCCTGGCGATAGAAGCGCTGGTGCAGCGCCGGGCCTGACAAGTCCAGCGTGATATTGGCCTTGCCTTTGCCAAGGTGCGCCATGATGCGAATGTCCGGGGACTTCTTGTCCACATCCGGGCGCACATGACTGCGCTTGGTGAAGCGATCGACGATGGCGTCCTTGATCTTCAGGGCGCCGTACTGGGTATTGCGAATGGAGGCGTTGGTACCGGTAAAGTCCACCGCGATGGTGGCGGTACCGGAGAAGTGCTCCTCCCAGGGAATGGTATGAGCTCCGAGGTAGAGGTCCAGATCGTCGTTCATCTGGAACTCGGAGAGCACCAGCACGATACGGGAGGCAAAGCGGCTCCACAGACAGGCCTTGTAGCCGATGGCCAGTTCGCCCTTGAAGTGGACGCCGGCCACGGTCTCACGGACCTGCTCTGCACCCAGATTGGTCAGCTCGACGGCCAGCAGGTTTTCCAGCCCTTTGGGGCAGGTTGCAAAAAATTCTTTCATCACGCTCACGGGGATGCCATAAAAATAGTGCCGCATTATACCTTATCGGCCCGCGCTCGGCACTCGAACCTTGGACAAAGGCGCCATATAAACGGCAAGAGGCGCGGCAGACTCTCCCCTCCCCCTTGCGGGCGACAGGATCCCGCTCTTGGCTGGCAGTTGTCTACCATCACATTCGTAAAGAATTCGAAAATCTTGCCCGGACCAGGCAGAAAATGGTCGTGACGACCAGACGAAGGAAAAAGACAAATAATGGAACAAGAGAGAGACTGAGCGCTTAAATATCAGACCAATATAGCAGGCCTATAACGGACTTATTCGTCGCCATATAACGGCCCCGTCGTCAGCCCACTTCCCGATATTGTGTCTGTGCCCGAACTCTGGCTTGCATCCGGTTATTCATCACCTTGATCACGGCAAAGCGCGGCAGCGTCTTGCTGTTGGTCAGCACCAGCTCGTCGGTCAGGTTCAGGCAAACACTCGCCTGATCGCCGGCTTCGATGACCATGAATTCCCCCCTACCGTGGGGCGTATCCATCCACACCAGGGATCCCATATCCGGAATAACATGGGCCTGCTGTTCATGAAAGAACCAGCTTTGCGGCATCAGGGGTTTATAAAAACGGCTGACGGCGATGGCATTGAGGACCAGCTGGACCTGGTGGGGCGTACTCCAGTCGAGTTCAGCGGCCTTGTCCATCAACTGGTAATAGAGGGCGGCATCATCCACGCAAAAAGGCTGGGTGGTGAAAGAACAGGGAACAAGTTGCCGACCTTTATATTCGGTGGCAAATATCATGCGATCGGACAAATCCAGCATCAGGCGATCATCCTGAGCGTCATAATGCCACTGCCAATTGTCATTGGGTTGAATACACATGGTGGTGCCCTTATCTAAGCCGTCCCTCGACTTTATTCCATGTCGAGAATTTGAGCAACGTTAAATAAGGGCAACCGGTTATTTTTTAAATATGGGTAACGATATCTTTGACCAGACTCGGCCCTTTATAAATAAAGCCGCTGTAAATCTGGACAAGACTGGCACCCGCCGCCAGTTTTTCCCGAGCCGCCATGGCGCTGTCGATACCACCCACACCGATAATGGGCAGGGCGCCGTCGAGGGCCTTGGCCAGGTGGCGGATCACCTCGGTGCTCTTGTGCTGGAGCGGACGACCGCTAAGCCCGCCAGCCTCTGCGGCATGGGGCATGTCATATATCATCTCCCGCTCCAGAGTGGTATTGGTGGCGATGACACCATCAATACGGTTCTTGATCAAAGAGGCGGCTACCTGATCTATTTCATCGAGTGACAGATCCGGGGCAATTTTCACGGCCAGCGGCACATACTTTTTATATTTCTCGGCCAGCTCCTGTTGACGCTGTTTCAATGCGGCCAGCAGTTCATCCAGTGCATCGCCATATTGCAATTGACGCAGACCCGGGGTGTTTGGTGAGGAAATATTGACCGCAATATAACCGGCATGGTCATACACCTTGTCCATGCAGAGAAGGTAATCATCCTTGCCCTGCTCGATGGGGGTGTCCTTGTTCTTGCCGATATTGATGCCGATCACCCCCTGATATTTGGCCTCTTTCACCTTGGCCACCAGGTGATCGACTCCCTTGTTGTTGAATCCCATGCGATTGATGATCCCTTCGGCCGGGATCACCCGGAAGAGACGAGGCTTGTCATTGCCGCTCTGGGGTCTGGGGGTCACGGTACCGACCTCGATGAAACCGAACCCCATGGCGCCGAAGGCATCGATGCACTCCCCGTCTTTATCCAGACCGGCGGCCAACCCCACCGGATTGGCAAAATTAAGCCCCATGACGGTGACGGGGCGTTTGGGCAGAGAGTGGCGGAAGAAACAATCAAGCGGGGTACCGAGAAGGCGGGGCAAATATTTGATGGAGAGATCGTGAGCCTGCTCCGGATTGAGTTTGAACAGGAAATGCCTGGCGAGTGGGTACAGCATGCTTGCTCCTTAAAAAAAGCCCCGGCAACTGGCCGGGGCTTTTGGGGTTATGCCGAGGTTCGGCAATTCAACTGGAGCAGGTTCAACTCTCGCAAGGCCACCGAGAACTTGGCGAACTCGTGCGTGCTCGTGGTCTTGAAGTCGGCCAACATGTGGGTCCAACGGGACAAGAGTTGCTCATGCTCCGAAATCCAGTCGGCCAGTATGGTAGCGCATTCCCCCTGCTCTTTGCACCCTTCCAGTACCACGGAGGTGAGGCTGCGTTGCTGCCAGTCCAGATCTTCGCGGAAGGAGGCCCGCGCCATCGCCTGCCAGTGGTTGCCCACCGGCTGATGGTTGATCTGTTCGAGGAACCAGTGCAGATCCAGCTTGGCACCCAGGCGGTAGTAGACGTTGGCAACCCGCAGGATGTCGGTCTTGTGCTCCGCGGCAATCTGCGCCAGATCCAGGCAGGAGAAGAGGCTGCTCATGTGGGCCACGCGACGGGCGATGGCCTCCGGCACCTGTTTCTCCATCAGGGCGGCGACCGCCTGGCTGTGTTCGGCCACTTCGCTCTCGTCCATTACCTCATAAAGGTGCTGACTCAGGGTCTCGAAGGCCGGGCGGAAGAAGGCGATGTTCTCGCCGATGCTCCAGCTGCGGTTGCGGGCGCGCAGGAACCAGCGGGTGGCGCGGCGCACGATGCGGCGGCTGTAGAACATCAGCTCGAGCTGGGTCTGGGCATCCACCCCGTTGTCACACCCTTCGATGTCACGCCACAGGGCGCCGAGGCCGAACACTTCCCGGGCCATGGCGAAGCAGCAGGCCACTTCCGCCACCGAGGCACCGGTCTCGTCCTTCATCCGGCTGGCGAAGTTGAGCCCCATGTCGTTGACCAGCATGTTGGCAACCCGGGTCGCGATGATCTCGCCTCGCAGCGGATGCTGGGCCAGGGCCGCGCCAAATTGCTGCTGCAACTGGGTCGGGAAGCTGGTGACCAGCATGTTGGCGAGGAAGGGCTCGTCGGTCACTTCCGGGCAGTTGAGCTGCTCTTTGAGCACCATCTTGCCGTAAGCCACCAGCACGGCGAGCTCGGGACGGGTCAGCCCCTGCCCTGCCGCCATCCGCTCGGAGAGCTCCTCGTCGGAGGGGAGGAACTCGAGCGCCCGGTCCAGCTTGCCTTCCCGCTCCAGCCCCTGGATGAAGCGCTGCTGCTCTTTCAGCTGCTCGGCACCACGGAAGGCAGTGACCGAGATGGATTGTGACTGGCGGTAGGCGTTGGTGATGACCACCTGGGCCACCGCATCCGTCATCTCGTAGAGCATCTGGTTGCGCTGCTTGAGGGTCAGGTCACCGGCCGCCACCAATTGGTTGAGCAGGATCTTGATGTTGACCTCGTTGTCGGAGCAATCCACCCCGCCCACGTTGTCGGTGAAGTCGGTGTTGATGCGACCACCCTGACTGGCATACTCCACCCGGCCAAGCTGGGTGAAGCCCAGGTTGCCACCCTCGCCCACGATGCGGGCACGCAGATCACGCCCATTGACGCGCAGCACGTCGTTGCTGCGATCCCCGACGTCGGCGTCGCTCTCGCGGGCGCTCTTCACATAGGTGCCGATGCCGCCGTTCCAGAGCAGGTCAACGTTCAGGCAGAGCAGCGCCTTGATCAACTCGTTCGGGGCCATGCCGCTCTTGTCGGTGCCGAGCAGGGTCTGCATTTCCGGGCTCAGCTTGATGGACTTGGCAGAGCGCAGGAAGATGCCGCCCCCCTTGGAGATGAGCTCACGGTTGTAGTCATCCCAGCTGGAGCCGGGCAGCTCGAACAGGCGCTTGCGCTCGACGAAGCTCCTGGCCGCATCCGGGGTCGGGTCGACGAAGATGTGCATGTGGTTGAAGGCGCCCACCAGCTGGATGTGCTCGGAGAGCAGCATGCCGTTGCCGAACACGTCGCCGGCCATGTCACCTATCCCCACGCAGGTGAAGTCGGTGGTCTGGCAGTTGATGCCAATCTCACGGAAGTGGCGCTTGACCGATTCCCAGGCGCCGCGGGCGGTGATGCCCATCTTCTTGTGGTCATAGCCCACCGAGCCGCCGGAGGCGAACGCATCGCCGAGCCAGTGGCCGTATTCAAGGCTTATCTCGTTGGCGATGTCGGAGAAGGTGGCGGTGCCCTTGTCGGCCGCCACTACCAGGTAGTAGTCATCCTCGTCGTGACGCACCACGGATTTTGGCGGGATCACCTCGCCGCCGATGATGTTGTCGGTCACGTCGAGCAGGCCGCGGATGAACAGACGGTAGCAGGCCTTGCCCTCCTCCTGAATGACGGCACGGGGGGCGCCTGCCGGCATCTGCTTGCAGTAGAAACCGCCCTTGGCACCCACCGGCACGATGACGGTGTTCTTCACCTGCTGGGCTTTCACCAGACCCAGCACCTCGGTGCGGAAGTCCTCCTTGCGATCGGACCAGCGCAGGCCGCCACGGGCCACCTTGCCCCAGCGCAGGTGTACCCCTTCCACTCGCGGGGAGTAGACGAAGATCTCGAACTTCGGCAGCGGCAGCGGCATGTCGGTGATGCTGGAGGGGGCCAGCTTGAAGGAGATGTAGGGCTTGATGTTGCCCGCTTTGTCCAGCTGGTAGTAGTTGGTGCGCAGGGTGGCGTCGATCATCTCTACATAGCGGCGAATGATGCGATCGTCATCCAGGTTGGCGACCTGATCCAGCTTGGCCGCAAGCTCCTCGTGCAGCTTGGCGGATGCCTTGGCATCTTGCGATGGCACCTTGGCGTCCTGCTTGCCGGCCGGATCCAGGCGCTGTTCGAACAGAGTGAACAGCAGCTCTGCGATATCCGGATAACGGGTCAGGGTCTCCTCGATATAGGACTGACTGAAGGAGACGCCGGTCTGGCGCATGTATTTGGCATAGGCCCGCAGCACGGATACCTGACGACCGGTGAGGCCGGCCCCCAGTACCAGACGGTTGAAGCCGTCATCTTCCAGGGTCTTGTTCCAGATGGCGGCGAAGGCCTGCTGGAAGCGCTGCTGGCTCTGCTCCAGATCGAACGGTTGCTCACCGCGCAGCAGCATGGAGAAATCGAGGATCCAGAACACCTCGCCGGTGGGGGTCCGTACCTGATACGGGGTCTCGCCGATGACGCGCAGTCCCATGTTTTCCAGCATGGGCAGGACGTCGGAGAGGTGGATGGGTTCGCTTCGGTGGAACAGCTTGAGGCGTACCCGGCGATCGTTCTCCTCCTCCTGGGCGCGGTAGAACAGCATGCCAAGCGGCTCGGCCTCGCTCAATCCATCCAGGGCCATGATGTCCGCGACGGCAGAGCCCGGCAGCACATCTTCCTTGTAGGCGCGGGGGAAGGCGGTGCTGAAACGGCGGCGCAGCTCGTTGCCACGGGCCTCGCCATAGTGGGAAAGCAGCACGGAATCCAGGCGGTCATCCCAGCTGCGGGCCGCTTCAATCAGGTTGTTCTGTACTTCGTTCACATCCACATCCACGTTGTTGTTGTTGACCCGCACTATGTAGTGGGTCCGTGCCAGCACCCCCTCGGTGAAGTAGACGTTGAACTCCACATCGATGCTGCTGCCAAAATATTTCTGCAAAATCTGCTGGGTCTTGACCCGCAGCGCCGTGTTGTAGCGCTCCTTGGTGACATAGACCATGCAGGAGAAGAAGCGGCCGTAGACGTCGCGGCGCACGAACAGGCGCAGCATGTCCCGCTCCTGCATCTCCAGCACCCCGAGACCGGTGGCCAGCAGCTCCTCTTCACGGGCCTGGATCAGCTCGTCGCGCGGGTAGGTTTCCAGCACGTTCAGCAGCGCCTTGTAGGCATGGGAGCCCGATTCAAAGCCGGAGGCGGCCATGATGCGCTCGAGGCGGTGGCTGATGAGGGGGATCTGGGTCGCACTGGTGTTGTAGATGGAGGAGGCATACAGGCCGATGAAGCGATCCTCTCCCACCACCTTGCCGTGCTCGTCGAAACGCTTGATGCCGATGTAGTCCACATAGGCCGGACGATGCACCCGGGACTTGCTGTTGGACTTGGTGAGGATCAGCAGGTCGGAACTGAGGGCCGCGTGACGGGCGCTGGCGGGCATGGTGCCGAGGCGCTGGCCTTCGTCCTTGATGGAGTTCTTCATCAGGCCCAGGCTGGACTCGGGCTGCGGCAGGATCTCGTGATCCCCCTCCACCGCCTTGACGTCGTAGCGACGATAACCCATCAGGGTGAAGTTGTGGGCGGCCACCCATTTGAGGAAGGCGACGCAGGAGTCCACCTCGGCCTGGCTGACCGGGTTCTTGCGTTTGGGCAGCTCCTCGATGATCTCGTTCAGGCGCGCCAGCATGGGCTGCCAGTCTCCCACCGCCAGGGCCACTTCCCGCGCCACCGAGTTGAGCTCGGCAGTCAGGGCGTCCATCTCCTCTTCACCGGTCAGGTGATCGATTTCGATGAGAAAGGCGGTTTCCACCGAGGTCTGCTCTGCGGTGTTGTCCAGATCCAGGATGGCGCCAATCTTGCCGCCTTCGCCGCGGATCAGGTGCAGCGGCTGGTGAAGCATCATGTGGGCGGTGATATTGAGACGCTTGAGCGCCATGCGGATGGAGTCCACCAGGAAGGGGGAATCCTGCAGGATGATCTCGACGATGGTATGAGGAGACTGCCATCCGTGGCGGGTCAGCTCGGGGTTGTAGACCCGGATATAGGGCTCGATGCCGGTACGGTGGTTGAGGGCATTCCACAGACTGAGGGCGGCGCCATAGAGATCGCTGTCATTGCGGTCATGCAGATCAGTGCTGGCCATGTTGCCGTAGAACTTGGCAACGAAACATTCGACCAGGGAGGCACTGTTTTTCGGCAATTTCTGGTGGATCAGACTGAGAACGTTTTCGAGCAGAACGGATGTAGGGGCGTCTTTCAATGCCATTGCTAGTTTCCTTATCGGACGACATCACAGACACGGCGACATCCACCCAGGATGCGCGCCGGTACAGAGTTGCAGCGAAGTGTAATGGCTTGGATCAAGGAAGGCGAGCAAAGGTGATAACGGGATGTTAAAAACAAGGGACAGATCACGGCTTGGGTTGTGATAAATTTTGCCAAGTTGGCAAAATTCAGAAAATCGCACTGGATGCCGCGCCATTTACCGGATAGATAGTGACTTAAAGCAGATATTTACCCGGATTGATGTTCAAGTTTTGTTAATTTATGCGTTCCAGGGAAATGAAGCGATGATCGTCCTGGGTTTTCAGTCGAAAGTAGCCGTGAACGCCGCTCTCCGACACAAAACGCCGGATTTTCTCCAACCCCAGCTCCAGGGTCAGACCCTGCTCGGTACGTACCACCAGGCGGTTCACCTGCCCCTGGTACATCAACATGATCTCGTCGCGGCCAAGGGAGAGCCGAAAAGTGTATTGCCTCATGTCACCTCCTGGTCATCCATGAAAAACGGGCAGGAGAGCCAGACTCCCCTGCCCGCCGTCGTGACGCTTATTGTGCCAGCGCCTTGCTCACCTTCTCGAACAGATCCCGCGCCAGCCCGTCCAGGTTGGCCAGGCGGGTCAGCTCGGCGCGAACCAGCGCCTTGCGCCCCTCATCGAGCCGCTTGAACTGGATAAGCGGGGTGATGAGGCGGGACGCCACCTGGGGATTGACCTCGTTGAGCTCGATCAAGAGATCGGTCAGGAAGCGATAGCCGCTGCCATCGGCGGCGTGGAACTGCACCTGGTTGTTCATGGCGAAGCTGCCGATGAGCGCCCGCAGCCGGTTCGGGTTGCGGATGCTGAAGGTCGGGTGCGCCATCGCCTGCTTCACGTCATCGAGCACATCCTTGGCCGGCTTGGCGCCCACCAGCCGCAGCCAGTTGTCCAGTACCAGGCCATCATGGGCCCACTTGCCTTCGAAGTCGGCCAAAAGCGCGGCGCGGCACGGCAGCAGATGGCTGTTGGCCACCTGGAGTGCAGCCAGGGTGTCGGTCATGTTGTCGGCGGCCCCGTACTGCTCGCGCACCAGGGTATCGGCCTTCGCGGCATCCAGCGCCGCCAGATAACCCAGCACCACGCCCTTGAGGGCCCGTTTGGCCATGTCGGCATGGACCACCTGATAAGCCGGCAGACGCAGGCTCTCGTAGCACGCCAGCAGGCGGTCGCCGAAGGCGTGGGCCAATGCGGTCTGGATCCCGTTGCGCACCTGGTGGATGGCGTCGATATCGGCCACCTCGAACAGCTCGGCCAGGGTCGCCTCCCCCGGCAGGGCCAGGATCTCTGCCTTGAGGGCGGGATCCAGTGCAGCCTCGTCCAGAATGGCAACAAAGGCCGCCAGCAGGGTGTGGGAGAGTTCAACCCTCTGCCCGTGCTGGACCCGCGCCACCCCGTCGATCACCGCCTTGTTGATCAGCATCTGCGCCGCATCCCAGCGGGCAAACTCGTTGCGGGCATGGCGCATCAGGAAGGCCAGGGCCTCGTCGCTATAGTCATAGTGCAGCTTGACCGGGGCGGAGAAGTCCCTCAGCAGGGAGGGTACCGGTCTGACCGGCACCCGATCGAATTCGAAAGTCTGCTGTGCTTCCAGCACGTCCAGCACATTGCCGATGGCCTTGCCCTGGTATTGCAGCGGGATGACGGTACCCTGTGCATCGTAGAGCTCGATGTCGAGGGGGATATGCAGCGGCAGCTTTTGTGGCTGATCCTGGGTCGGCGGGGTGTGCTGGCTCACGTGCAGACGATAAACACCACTCGTGGCATCGTACTCGTCGGTCACGGTGAGCTCGGGGGTGCCGGACTGGCTGTACCAGCGGCGGAAGCGAACGAGATCCACCCCGGAGGCATCCTCCATCGCCTGCACGAAGTCGTCGCAGGTGGCGGCAGAGCCGTCGTGACGCTCGAAGTAGAGGCGCATGCCCGCCAGGAAGGCGTCCTCCCCCAGCAGGGTGTGCATCATGCGGATCACTTCAGAGCCCTTCTCGTAGACGGTCAGGGTGTAGAAGTTGTTCATCTCGATCACCACATCCGGGCGGATGGGGTGGGCCATGGGGCCGGCATCTTCGGCAAACTGCGGACCGCGCACGGTGCGCACGTTGTTGATGCGGTTGACGCCGCGCGACCCCAGATCGGAGGAGAACTCCTGATCCCGGAACACCGTCAGCCCCTCTTTGAGGCTTAACTGGAACCAGTCGCGGCAGGTGACGCGGTTGCCGGTCCAGTTGTGGAAATATTCGTGACCGATCACCCGCTCGATGCCGTGGTAGTCCGCATCGGTGGCAGTGGCCGGGTTGGCCAGCACGAACTTGGAGTTGAAGATGTTGAGCCCCTTGTTCTCCATGGCCCCCATGTTGAAGAAGTCCACCGCCACGATCATGTAGATGTCGAGATCGTATTCGAGGCCAAAGCGCTGTTCATCCCAGCGCATGGAGTGGATGAGGCTCTCCATGGCGAAACCGGCGCGGTCCAGGTTGCCCTTGTCCACGAAGATTTCCAGCGCCACATCGCGACCACTCCGGGTGGTGTAGTGATTGCGCTCCACATCGAAGTCCCCCGCCACCAAGGCGAAGAGGTAGCTCGGCTTGGGGAAGGGATCCTGCCACTGCACGAAGTGGCGACCGTCGTCCAGATCGCCGCTCGCGACCTTGTTGCCGTTGGAGAGCAGATAGGGGTACTTGGCCTTGTCGGCGGTGATACGGGTACTGTAACGGGCCAGGATGTCTGGCCTGTCCATGTAATAGGTGATACGACGAAAGCCCTCGGCCTCGCACTGGGTGCAATAGGCATCGCCGGATTTGTAGAGCCCCTCCAGCGCCGTGTTGGCGGCGGGATCAATGTTGGTGACCACGGTCAGCACGCACTCGGCCGGCAGGTTGAACAGGGTCAGGCTGCTCTCTCCCTGCTCGTATTGCTGATAGGGCACGCCATCCACACTGACGCTGACAAGGTCAAGCCCCTCGCCGTCCAGCACCAGGGGTTCGTTGTGATCGCCGCTGCGACGCAAACGGGAGATGGCGGTGACCCGGGTCAGGGGCTCTTGCAGCTGAAAATCGAGATCCAGGCTGTCACACCAATAGAGGGGAGCCTGGTAATCCTGGCGATATTTGGCCGTCATGGCCTGAGGTTGTTCAGTCATTATTGTGTGCTTCCACGCTTTGTTATTGACGTGTCAGAGGCTGTCACAAGGCTCGGACAGGGTCAAATAGTTTGCATTCAGGCAAAAGAAAGGGCGACCCGAGTCGCCCTTGTCATTTCGTTGCCAGCATCAGCTCTTCTTGCTGAGGGTGGCCAGATCCGCCGTGATGTTGGCCGCTTCCACCTGGTATTCGTCAGGTGCCTCGAAATCGGTCGGCAGTTCATCCAGGCTCTTCACCGTCGGCTTGCCAAGACGGGTCAGCCGCTCGTTGGCTCGCGCCAGCGCCTTCTCGTCCTGTTTGGCCTGTTCAGCCAGCCGCTCGGCTTCGTTCAGGGAGACCGACTTCTTGTCCTTGTCCGCCTGATACTCCTTGATGTCCTGCAGCACATAGGCAAATTCCGGATCCTTGGTGATCCGTGCCTCGTGGGCCGCTTTCAGCTTGGGCAGCAGGCTGGAGAAGTCCCCCAGTCGCTCGTAGCTGGCCGAGGCAATCTTGTCCCAGGGCAAGGCGTTGAACTCGCGGCTCTCCCCCGTCTCACCCGGCGCTACCGCAGTCGGGAAGGCGATATCGGGTGCAACTCCCTTGTTCTGGGTGCTGCCGCCATCGATACGGTAGAACTTGGCGATGGTGTACTGCACGTGACCCAGCGGCTGCTCGTAGAAGTCATAGACCTTGGCGAGGCTGCGATGCTGCTGCACCGTCCCCTTGCCGAACGAGTTTTCGCCGAGGATCAGCGCACGACCATAGTCCTGCATGGCGGCAGCGAAGATCTCGGAGGCCGAGGCGCTGTAGCGGTCGATCATCACCGACATGGGGCCACCGTAGTAGACATTGCCGTCGTCGTCACCATTGACGGTGATGCGACCCATGTGATCACGGATCTGCACCACGGGGCCGCTGGCAAAGAAGAGACCGCTCAGGGCGGAGGCTTCCGTCAGGGCACCGCCACCGTTGCCGCGCAGATCGACGATGAGGCCGTCGATCTTCTGCTTGTTGAGGCTGGAGATCTCCTTGATCACGTCGTCGTGCAGGTTGACGTAGAAGCTCGGGATCTCGAGCACGCCGATCTTCTTGCCCTCGGCGGTGATCACCTTGGACTTGGCGGCTCTGTCTTCCAGACGCACCTTGTCACGCACCAGCTCCACCAGCTCGGTCTTGGCGGTCGCGCCCTTGCCGCGCTGGATCTCCAGCTTCACCTTGCTGCCCTTGGGCCCCTTGATGAGCTCGACCACGTCGTCAAGACGCCAGCCTATGACATCCACAATCTTGCCGTCGTCCTGCCCCACCCCGGTGATCTTGTCATCGGGTTTCAGGTGATTGGACTTGGCCGCCGGGCCACCGGGCACCAGGGAGCGGATGACGGTGAAGTCATCTTCCGCCTGCAGCACGGCACCAATCCCCTCCAGCGAGAGGTTCATCTCGGTGTTGAACCGATCGGCGCTGCGCGGAGACAGATAGCTGGTGTGCGGTTCGATGGCGCGGGCGAAGGAGTTCATGAAGAGCTGGAACACGTCCTCGCTCTCGGTCTGGGACATCCGCTTGATGGCGTTGTTGTAACGCTTGCCAAGCAGCTCCTTGATCTCGGGCCACTCCTTGCCGCTGAGCTTGAGGCTCAGGGCATCGAACTTGACCCGCTGACGCCACAGCTCGTTGAGCTCGGCTTCATCCTTGGGCCAGGGAGCCCCTTCCCGATCGAAGACGTAATTGTCTTTCTGGGTAAAATCGAAGGGAGTGTCGAGCAGTTTGAGGGCGTATTCGAACCGCTCGTACCGCCGCTGCTGACTCAGGTTGAACATCTCGTAGGCAGGAGCCAGTCGCCCTCGCTCGAGGTCGGTGTCAAAACCGGTACGATATTTCTCAAAACGGCTGATGTCAGAGGCCAGAAACAGGTTGCGGCTGTAGTCCAGATTCTCCAGATACTTGTCAAAGATCACGGAGGAAAAGGCGTCGTCCAGCTTGAACTGTTTGTAGTGGGAGCGGGTAAACAGATTGGCAATTCGCTTGCTGGCCGTAGCATGTTGGCTCTCTTGAGCCAACACAGGCAAATCACTTTCCTTGAGCACCGGCTCGATGGCCTGTGCGAGCCCGGCAAGCGCCAGGCTACAGGCAACGAGTGAAAAACGAATCACGCCATGCTTCAACATTCGTCTCCTTAGAGAACCAGATGCTCGAACTTGACCCGCAACATCATGCCGGTCTGCAATTGAACCTGTACGTCATCCTTGGTCACTTCCTTGATGGTCGCAGGCACAGGGGACTTGCCCAGCACGACGCGCACGCCCTGCTCGACTTTCAGGGTAGCGGCATCCACTTTCACCAGCGGCGCATCGGCGACCGGGGCAGCCTTGGGAACAGGGGCGGACTTGGGCTTGTCGGAGCGGGGAGCGTCAGCCTTGCGCGGCGCGTTGCGACGCGGCTGCTTGGGCTTGTCTTCCTTCTCCTTGGTGTTGGTGCGACGGCTGGCAAAGACACGTTCCTTGCTCTCCTTGAGCGCCTGTTTGGCATGCTCGATGTGCTCTTCGGTGAGCAGCTCGCCCGGGTTGCCGTCCAGATCGACACGGGCCTGGCCAGCCTTGAGGCCATGCAGGTAACGCCAGCTGGAGGTGTATTGACGCAGAGCAGAGCGCAGCATGGTCTTGGAGACTCTCTCGTCATCAGCAAGACGCGCGGCCAGATCCTGGAAGATGCCAATCTTGAGTGGCTTGGCCTCTCCTTCAGCGATGAAGCAGGCCGGGAATTTCTCGACCAGGTAGGCGACGATCTCTTTACTGTTCTTCAGCTTTTCAGTGTTTTCCATGTATAACCTTGGCTTTCATATAGACGCACGGGCATGCCCGAACACAACAAAGGCCCCATTATAGAGAGCTTGGGACCTTTTGCGAACCATCTAGCAATGACTTAGAGCATGCTTTCCAAAATTTGCACCGTTTCTTCGAGGCCAATCCGGTCCTGCTCGTCAAAGCGGTTAAAGATTGGACTGTCGATGTCCAGCACCCCGATGATCTCCCCGCCACGGCGCAGCGGGATGACGATTTCCGAGTTGCTGGCACCGTCGCACGCAATGTGCCCCGCGAACTGGTGCACGTCGTCCACCAGCTGGGTCTTGCCCTCGGCAACCGCAGTGCCACAGACGCCGCGACCGACCGGGATGCGCACACAGGCCGGCTTGCCCTGGAACGGGCCGAGCACCAGGGTCTCGCCCTGCAGCAGGTAGAAACCAACCCAGTTGATGTCAGCCAGTTCCTGATTGAGCAGGGCAGACAGGTTTGCCAGGGTGGCGATCATGTCGGGTTCGCCCTCCAGCAATGCCTGGGCCTGCTGGTTGAGCGTGCGATAAAATGCTTGTTTTTCAATCATGATTAAATGAACTTCACTCCTTGATAATCAATGCAAGGTACCGTCCTGCCTGAAAATTTCAAATCAATTTTCAATTATCCCCCCTCCTGGGGCCCGATGAGAGTCCGTTCAACGTGCCGCGCCCAACGTCAGTTGATGGCGCTGGCCATTGCTCCACTCGATGGTCAGGAGCCAGTCCATCGCCTCGGTCGTACAACTTCCCACCTGGGTCACCCCTCGCCACCCCGTTTGGCTGGGTTCAAACAGCACGGGGATGAGCCCCATGAACATCTCCTTGCCCTCGAGCCAGGCCTTGACCGGCGTGATGGCCGGCACACCCCCTTGAAGGCGCAGGACAAAGTCATGTTCAGGGCGGATCGGCAAGCCATCGATGCTGACCGTCAGCGGGCGATCCCCGACGATGAGGCGGCAGGGGCTGTGGGACAGATCACAAATCTGAACATTGGTGCCCTCTGCATGGTCGCTTCCTGTGCCTGAAAACCAGGTTCGATAGGCCATCAGGGAGAGCAAAATGACCAGCACCATGGACAGGTGGACGATTTTGCGTGAAGTGAGTCTCTCTTTCATGAAAAAACAGCTCTGTAAGGTACTTTGAAAATGTAATTTTCGTGATCTGGCGCAAGGTAAAAACTGGCGGACATGAGACCCGCTGGAGCCAAATATATCACTGTTTGTACTGTTATTTTACCGGTCATTTCAGTATCATTCTCAATGGATTTTCATTTAACCACCTTTTGCTTTTCCTTTTATTAACAGATGTTAACGAGGGGATTTTGCAAAACCGGGGTGAAAATGGCCCAGGACACCGGGCAACACTAACAACAGCATCGGAAGCGGAATACAACGATGAGCCATACAACAAACCACCCTGAGTACAACTATACCGTTGTGCGCCAGTTCACCGTCATGACGATTGTCTGGGGTATCGTCGGCATGTCGGTGGGTGTATTGATTGCAGCCCAGCTGATCTGGCCTGCCCTCAACTTCGACACCCCCTGGCTGACGTACAGCCGTCTGCGTCCCCTGCATACCAATGCGGTCATCTTCGCATTTGGTTGCAGCGCCCTGATGGCCACTTCCTTCTACGTGGTGCAGCGCACCTGTCAGGTCCGACTGTTTGGTGGTCCCCTCGCCTCCTTCGTGTTCTGGGGCTGGCAGGCGATCATTCTGTCTGCAGCCATCTCGCTGCCGCTGGGGTACACCACCTCCAAAGAGTACGCCGAGCTGGAGTGGCCCATCGACATCGCCATCGCCGTGGTCTGGGTGAGCTATGCCATCGTCTTCTTCGGCACCCTGGCCAAGCGCACCACCTCCCACATCTACGTGGCGAACTGGTTCTTCGGTGCCTTCATCATCACGGTTGCCGTGCTGCACATCGTCAACAACATGGAAGTGCCGCTCTCCGGCATGAAGTCCTACTCCATGTACTCCGGTGCCATGGATGCCATGGTGCAGTGGTGGTATGGCCACAACGCGGTGGGCTTCCTGCTGACGGCGGGCTTCCTTGGCATGATGTACTATTTCGTGCCCAAGCAGGCGGGTCGCCCCGTCTACTCCTACCGCCTCTCCATCGTGCACTTCTGGGCGCTGATCTCCCTCTATATCTGGGCCGGTCCGCACCACCTGCACTATACCGCCCTGCCTGACTGGGCCCAGTCGCTAGGCATGGTGATGTCCCTTATCCTGTTCGTGCCCTCCTGGGGCGGCATGATCAACGGCATCATGACCCTCTCGGGTGCCTGGCACAAGCTGCGTTATGACCCCATTCTGCGCTTCCTGATCGTCTCCCTGTCGTTCTACGGCATGTCGACCTTCGAAGGCCCCATGATGGCGATCAAAACCGTCAACGCCCTCTCCCACTACACCGACTGGACTATCGGTCACGTTCACTCCGGTGCCCTGGGCTGGGTTGCCATGGTGTCCATCGGTGCCGTCTACCACCTGATCCCGAACCTGTTCGGGCAGGGGCGCATGTACAGCATCAAGCTCATCAACGTCCACTTCTGGCTGGCCACCGTGGGCACCGTGCTCTATATCGTCGCCATGTGGATTTCCGGTGTGATGCAGGGCCTGATGTGGCGTGCGGTCAACGATGACGGCACCCTGACCTACAGCTTCGTGGAGGCGCTGCAAGCTTCCTATCCCTTCTACTTCGTGCGCTTCCTGGGTGGCTGCTTCTTCGTCACCGGCATGCTGCTGATGGCCTACAACGCCTATCGCACCGTCACTGCGCCCAAGGGTTCTCTAGAACCCGTCGCACAGCCAGCCTGATTTGAAGGGGTTTAAAGCATGAGCAACAACAACCGTCACGAGATTTTTGAAAAAAGCGTCCCCATGCTGGTGATTGGCATCATCTTCGCCATCAGCCTGGGGGGCCTGGTGGAAATCACCCCCCTGTTCTTCCAGAAGCAGACCAACGAGCCGGTGGAGGGCCTCAAGCCCTACACCGCCCTGCAGATGGAAGGACGCGACATCTACATCCGCGAAGGCTGCACCGTCTGCCACAGCCAGATGATCCGCCCGTTCCGCGCCGAGACCGAACGCTACGGCCACTACTCGGTTGCCGGCGAGAGCGTCTGGGAGCACCCCTTCCTGTGGGGCTCCAAGCGTACCGGCCCGGATCTGGCCCGGGTCGGCGGCCGCTACTCCGATGACTGGCATCGCGCCCACCTCATCAACCCGCGTGACGTGGTGCCCGAGTCCAACATGCCGGCCTTCCCCTGGCTCGAGACCAATGTGCTGAGCGGCGAGTTGACTGGCAAGAAGCTGGCTCTGTTCCGGGATCACTTCGGCGTGCCCTATACCGATGCCGACATCGCTGGCGCCGGTGAGGCCGTCAAGGGCAAGACCGAGCTGGATGCGCTGATCGCCTATCTGCAATCACTGGGCCATGCCCTGAAATAAGGAGTCGGGATATGGATTACGGCACATTTCGCGGCCTGTACACCCTGCTGCTGATGGTCATCATGATTGGCATCATCGTCTGGGCCTACAGCAAGCGCCGCAAGGCTTCTTTCGACGAGGCCGCCAACCTGGTTTTTGCCGATGACGAGCAACCCAGTGCTGATAACAAGAACGCAGGAGCGAAGCAATAATGAGCACTCTGTTTAGCATTTTTGTGACCGTCATAAGCCTTGGCACCATTCTCGGCTGCTTCCTGCTGCTGGCCTGGTGCATGAAGGACAAGATGGGAGCCGAAGAGGGCAAACCCATGGGTCACACCTTCGACGGCATCGAGGAGATCAACAATCCCCTGCCGAAGTGGTGGTCCTATATGTTCCTCTTCTTCATCGTCACCGGGCTCATCTACCTGCTCGCCTTCCCGGGCCTTGGCAACTTCAAGGGTCTGCTGGGCTGGCAGAGCTCCAACCAGGATGTGCGTTCCCTGGCCGAGTCCAAGGCGGCGGCCGAGTCTGCCAAGGCCGAAGGACGCGCGGTGGAATACGACCGGGAACTCGCCAAGGCCGACGAGATCTACGGCGCCAAGTTCCGCGAGCTGACCTATCAGGCTGACGGCAAGAGCTACAAGGAGATCACCGAGATCGCCAAGGATCCGGAAGCCCTGAAGGTGGGTCAGCGCCTGTTCCTGCAAAACTGTTCCCAGTGTCATGGCTCCGATGCCCGCGGTGGTCGCGGTTTCCCGAACCTGACCGACAGCGAATGGCAGTGGGGCGGCGCACCCGACCAGATCAAGACCACCATCATGGGCGGTCGTCAGGGGATCATGGCCGCCTGGGGCGAGATCCTGGGTCAGGACGGGGTGAAAGAGGTTGCCTCCTATGTGCTGAGCCTCTCCGGTCGTAAGGTTGATCTGGTGGAAGCCAAGAAAGGGGAAGCACGCTTTGCCATGTGCGCCGCCTGCCACGGTCCGGATGCCAAGGGCGGCATCGCCTTCGGCGCACCGGATCTCACCAACAACATCTGGCTCTATGGCGGCTCCCGTCAGGTGGTCGAACAGACCATCACCCACGGGCGCCACGGCGTGATGCCGGCCTGGAAGGACATTCTGGGGGAAGACAAGGTACATCTGCTCGCTTCCTACGTTTACAGCTTGTCCCACAACGATCGGCAAAATCAGCAGTAACATGTGATAAGCACGTGATTAATCAGCAAAAAGCCTCGACTCTTCGAGGCTTTTTGTTATCTTGTGTTGGCTGAATTACCGCCATTTCGTTAACCATTTGTTTCGGTAGCATCATGACTCAACCCTGGTATCGCCAATTCTGGCCCTGGTTCATCATCGCCCTCCCCTGCGCCGCCGTGGTAGGCAGCATCGCCACCGCCATCATTGCCAGCAAGGATGGGGTCAACCTGGTGGCGGAGGACTACTACAAGCAGGGCAAGGAGATTAACCAGGATCTCAGCAAGTTCGATCGCGCCGAGGCGCTCGGCATCCGTATCGCCCTCAATGTCAGCGACAAGGAGCTGACGTTAAATCCACTGTCCGGGGATTTCCCCCTCGGGCAGGCACTGCACCTCTCCCTGTTTCATCCCACGTTGGCGGGCCTGGACAGCGAACATCTGCTGACGGCCGATGGCAAGGGAGTCTATCGCCTGATGCTCGACAAGCCCCTCACCGGCAAGTGGCACGTGCGGGTCGATGCCTTCAACCATGAATGGCGCCTCCAGGAGACGGCACAACTGCCGACTCAGGCAGCGATTGAGCTCGATCCCAAGGGACGTTGAATCACGAAGGCAGGGTGATCGGCACGCCGGTCAGCCGCCCTTCTCCCCGACCCGGCCTGCAGGGCTGCATCAAAGAGGGATGATCACCATGACCGGCTGTTTTCACTGTGGTGAACCGGTTCCCACTGGCAGTAACTTTACTCTCGAGATCAAAGGCATCGCTCAGCCGATGTGTTGCCCTGGCTGTCAGGCCGTGGCACAGACCATTCTCGAATGCGGCCTCGCCAGTTATTACGAACACCGCACCGCTCCCGGCATCAAGGGGGAACTGGTGCCCGAAGAGCTCGCCGCCCTCACCCACTACGATCTGGCGGAGGTGCAGCAGGAGTTCGTCACCGACACCGGTACGGGTCGCGAAACTACGCGCGAGATCCAACTGACGGTGGAAGGTTTGACCTGCGCCGCCTGTGCCTGGCTCATCGAGCGGCACCTGATGACCCTGCGCGGTCTGCGTTACATCAACGTCAATACCACCACCCATCGCGCCCGCATCAAGTGGGATCCGGCCCAGCTCTCTTTGAGCGACATTCTCAAGGGCTTTGCCAGGGTCGGCTATCGCGCCTATCCCTTCCAGACTCATCAGCAGGAAGCGCTCTACGCCAAAGAGGTGCGCAGCTACATGTTCCGCATGGCGCTGGCCGGCCTTGGCTCCATGCAGGTGATGATGTGCGCCGTGGCACTCTACATGGACCTCTTCATCAGCGTGGAAGAGGAGTTCATGATCTACTTCAAGTGGATAAGCCTTCTGCTCTCCACCCCCATCATGATCTACTCGGCCCAGCCTTTTTACGTGGGGGCATGGCGCAGCCTGAAGCAGGGGCACCTCTCCATGGATGTGTCGGTGTCGCTGGCACTGATCGGCGCCTTCGTCGCCTCCATCTGGGCCACGGTCTTCAACACGGGTGAGGTCTATTACGACTCCATCACCATGTTCGTCTTTTTCCTGCTGTTGGGCCGTCTGCTGGAACTACGAGCGAGGCGCAAGGCGTCGGAGTCGAGCTCCAACCTGGCGCGTCTGGTGCCCATCATGGCGACCCGCATCGATGATGACGGCGAACACGAGGTGGCCGCCAAGACGCTGCGAGTCGGAGACAGGGTGCGGGTACTCGCGGGGGCCACCCTGCCGGCAGACGGCATCGTCACCTTGGGCCAGGCCAGCCTCAACGAATCCATGCTGACTGGCGAACAGTTGCCTCTGCTCAAGCAGGCCGGGGATCCCGTCTATGCAGGCACCATCAATACCGATGCCCCCCTGGAGATCCGGGTCAGCCATCCCATTGAAGAGTCGCGTCTGGCCCAGATCATGCGCCTGCAGGATCATGCTCTGGACGACAAGCCCGCCATCGCCCAACTGGCGGACGTGCTGTCGCGCCACTTTATCCTGGTGCTCCTGATCATTGCGTCCGCGGTCTGGACCTTCTGGCATTTTCATCAGCCCGAGCGGGCCTTCTGGGTCACCCTGGCGGTGCTGGTGGCGACCTGTCCCTGCGCCCTCTCGCTGGCCACCCCGACCGCACTGACCTCGGCCACTGCCAACCTGACCCGCAGCGGCATCCTGCTGCGCCGCGGCCACGTGCTGGACATTCTGACCCGGGCCAACCGCATCGTGATGGACAAGACGGGAACCCTGACCACGGGCAACATCAGCCTGGTGAGCACCCAGCCCCTCGGCGAGCTCGACGCAGCCCGCTGCCTCGCACTCGCCCATGCCCTGGAGACCTACTCCGAGCACCCCATCGCCCGTGCGTTTCGAAGCAAACCACTGGCGGACGGGGTGCCGCTCGCCGCCAGCGACGTCACCCCCGTCATCGGCCACGGCGTGCAGGGAGTAATTGAGGGCAAGCATTACCGCATCGGCAGTGCACGCTGGCTCGAGCTGGCGCAAGAAGAGAATGCCGCTCAAGGGCTGACCATCTATCTGGCCGATGAACACGGACTGCTGGCCCGTTTCATCCTGGCCGACACGCTGCGCCCCGATGCCGGTGCACTGATCCAGGCCTTCAAGGAGGCAGGCCTGCAAACCACCATTCTCACCGGCGACGGTTCGGACCAGGCGGACATGCTGGCCCGCGAGCTGGGGGTCGATGAGCTGGTAAAAGGGGTCACCCCGGACGGCAAGCTGGCCTATCTCAAGGCCCGGGAAGCGGCCGGGGATATCAGCATCATGGTGGGAGATGGCATCAACGACGCCCCTGTGCTGGCCGGCGCCCACGCGTCCTTTGCCATGGCGGGGGGCACGGATCTGGCCAAGAACAGTGCCGACGCCATCCTGCTGGCCGACGATCTCTCCCGTCTGCTGGCCGCCCGGGCCCTGGCCCTGCGCACTCGCAAGATCATCAAGGAGAACTTTGCCTGGTCCATCGGCTACAACCTGCTTGTGCTGCCGCTGGCTGCAAGTGGCTGGCTCCCCCCTTATCTGGCGGCTGCTGGCATGTCCCTGAGCTCCCTCATCGTGGTCACCAACTCCATGCGGCTCAACCGGTGAGCAGCCATCTGGCATCCTCCCGGGTGGCGGCACCTCTTGCCTCGCCGGGTTATCATCCCCCTTTCACCACAGGGTCCGCGCCATGAACATTATCTTCGTCCTCATCCCCATCGCCATCCTGTTCGTTGTCATTGCCGGCGCCGTCTTCTTCTGGGCCATCCGCTCCGAGCAGTTCGAGGATCTCGACAGGCAGGGCTCCAACATCCTGTTTGACGAGGAGCAGCGCCCCTTGCCCCCCTCTGAACAACAAGCAGAACAGGAAAACAGGCCCCATGACCAGCAGCCTTGACCTCATGGGCGCCCTGCTGGTCGGGCTTGCCGGTGCCGGCCACTGTATCGGCATGTGTGGCGGCGTGTCCGCAGCGCTCTCCATGGCCATACCTGCCGAGAAGCAGCATTTTTGGGGCAGGCTCGGTTATCTGCTCAACTACAACCTGGGGCGCATCCTGAGCTATGTGCTGGCGGGCGCGCTGGTGGGCGGCTTGCTCGCCACCACCACGGAGATAGGCGCTGGCAAACACGCCCTGGCAGGGCTTCGCCTCATCGCCGCCCTGCTGATGATAGCGCTCGGCCTCTACTTGGCTGGCTGGTGGCATGGCGTCTTGCTGCTCGAGCGCATCGGTGCGAAGTTCTGGCCTCTCATCAAGCCGCTGGCAGGCAGGTTTCTCCCGTTTACATCAGCCAGGCAGGCCCTCCCCTTTGGTATGATATGGGGCTGGCTCCCTTGCGGCCTCGTCTACTCCATGCTGACCTGGAGCGCTGCCGCAGGCTCCGCGAGTGGCGGGGCACTCATCATGCTCTTTTTCGGCCTCGGCACCCTGCCGACCCTGTTTGCGCTAGGGGGGCTGGCAGACCGATTGCGCTACTGGCTCACCCTGCGCAGCCTGCGCCTTGGGGGCGCCTTGCTGCTTATTGCCTACGGGATCCACACCCTCTGGATCGGGATGGCGTCCTTTTGAAACCCTATCCAAAACGGATGAGATGGTGGTAAACTTGTTTGATATAAATCAATTATTCATTTGAGCCTATGATCCCGGACAAGAAACCTGGCAGACGTATTCAGAGCGGTGGCTGTGCAATTCATTGCCAGGATTGCAGCATCAGCCAGCTCTGCATCCCCTTCACCCTGAACGATAACGAGCTCGATCAGCTCGACAGCATCATCGAGCGCAAAAAGCCGTTCCAGAAGGGTGAAGAGTTGTTCAAGGCCGGCGATGAGCTCAAGTCGCTCTATGCCATACGTTCCGGGACCATCAAGTCATACACCATCACCGAACAGGGTGACGAACAGATCACCGCCTTCCACCTCGCCGGTGATCTGGTCGGTTTCGACGCCATCCACAAGCAGGCCCACCCCTCCTTCGCCCAGGCGCTGGAAACCGCCATGGTGTGCGAAATACCGTTCGATGTGCTCGACGACCTCTCTGGCAAGATGCCCAAACTGCGCCAGCAGATCATGCGGCTGATGAGCAACGAGATCATGGGCGACCAGGAGATGATACTGCTGCTCTCCAAAAAGAACGCCGAAGAGCGCCTCGCTGCCTTCCTGCACAATCTCTCGGTTCGTTTCTCCGAGCGCGGCTTCTCCGCCAAGGAGTTCCGCCTCTCCATGACCCGTGGAGACATCGGCAACTACCTCGGTCTCACCGTCGAGACCATCAGCCGCCTGCTGGGCCGTTTCCAGAAATCCGGTCTTATCAGCGTCAAAGGCAAATACATTACTGTACTGGACAACGTTGCCTTGGGCGTCATGGCCGGAGCCACTCGTCCTCCCTGCGGTTAATCCCCGTTTATTTCCTCTTTTGCCGGATCGGAGCACCCTGAAATTTGATCCGGCACACCTTGCCGCCTCCCCCCTTGGACTAAGCTGTAATAGCTAAAGAGTTGCTATCATTGGCCTTTTTGCCAAGGAGGAGAACATGGTCAAGTACCGAAACATTCTGGTGGTGATCAATCCCGAGGAGGAGCGCCAGATTGCGCTCGAGCGCGCGGTCAAGGTCGCCGAGCTGGATGAGGGCGCCCAGCTGACCCTGCTCCTGACGATTTACGACTTCTCTTACGAGATGACCGCCATGCTCTCGGCAGACGAGCGGGAAGAGATGCGCCATGGTGTCATCGCCCAACGTCGGGAGTGGCTCGACGAGATCCTCACTCCCTATCGGGCCAGAGGGCTGGAATGCGAAGTGAAAGTGCTCTGGCACAACCGTCCCTTCGAGTGCGTCATTCAGGAAGTGCTGGAGCAGCGTCACGATCTGGTCGTCAAGGCGACTCACAAGCACTCCTTCCTGCAAACCTTCATCTTCACCCCCACCGACTGGCACCTGCTGCGCAAATGCCCCTGTCCGGTTCTGCTGGTAAAAGAAGGGCACTGGCAACGGGGGGGCAACCTGATTGCCGCCATCAACTGCTCGAGCGATGACAAGGAGCAGAAGGTGCTCAACGAGCGGATCACCCGCGAGGGGATCGCCATCGCCGAGCTGCTTGGTGCCAGTCTCTATCTGGTCAACACCTACCCGGGCACTCCGGTCAATGTCGCCATCGAACTGCCAGAGTTCGATCCCAACGCCTACAACGATGCCATTCGCAAACACCATGAAGATCTGCTGCGGGAACATGCCGATCAGTTCGGCATCAACCACATGTGGACCAAGGTGGCGGAAGGCTTGCCGGAGGAGGTGCTGCCGGACATGGCGGACGAACTGAATACCACCCTGATGATCATGGGATGCGTCGGCCGTACCGGCCTCTCTGCCGCCCTGCTTGGCAACACCGCCGAGCACGTGGTGGACAGGCTCAACTGCGACATTCTCATCCTCAAACCCGACGATTACAGCTGCCCTGTGGATGACAGGCGTCATCCTGCATAAGCGTTTCTTGCCCTCCCCCGGGACATGGCTATAATAAGCCGCTTATTTTTGTCCCGGGTTTGAGGCCATGCTAGAAGAGCTTAACGCCAAAGAGAAATACAGTTTCAACAAGCTGCAGAAACGCCTGCGGCGCAACGTGGGCCAGGCCATCGCCGACTTCAACATGATTGAAGAGGGTGACAAGATCATGGTCTGCCTGTCTGGCGGCAAGGACAGCTTTGCCATGCTCGACATCCTGATGAGCCTGAAGGCCAGCGCCCCCATCCATTTCGATCTGGTGGCCGTCAACCTGGATCAGAAACAACCCGGCTTCCCCGAGCACGTGCTGCCTGAATACCTGAGCACCCTCGGCATCGACTTCAAGATCGTGGAAGAAGATACCTACTCCATCGTCAAGGAAAAAGTACCGGAGGGCAAGACCACCTGCGCGCTCTGCTCCCGCCTGCGCCGCGGTATTCTGTATCGCACCGCCCAGGAGCTGGGCTGCACCAAGATCGCCCTTGGCCATCACCGTGACGACATCCTCGAGACTCTGTTCCTCAACATGTTCTACGGTGGCAAGCTCAAATCCATGCCCCCCAAGCTGGTGAGCGACGATGGCAAGAACGTGGTGATCCGCCCCCTTGCTTACTGCAAGGAGAAAGACCTGGTGCGCTATGCAGAGGTCAAGGCCTTCCCCATCATCCCCTGCAACCTGTGCGGCTCCCAGGAGAACCTGCAGCGCCAGGCCATCAAGCAGATGATGCAGGAGTGGGATCGCCGCTTCCCGGGCCGTCTTGAGACCATGTTCACCGCCATTCAGGACGTGATCCCGAGCCACCTGCTCGATCACCAGCTGTTTGACTTCAAGAGCATCAACCGCGACTCCGGCATCATCGACGGTGGCGACAAGGCATTTGATCCGCCAGAGCTGCCCAAGGCGCCGCTGCTGGACATCGACGAGATGGACATGCTGGACGTGATTGAGGTGCGCTAAGCCCCGTCACCCACAGAAAAGGAGCGCCAGGCGCTCCTTTTCTCATTCTGGCAATCTGCGGACTCGGGTCGCTACCCCTTGTGCAGCCAGGGGGTCAGGCGCAGGATCTCCCCTTGCAGTTGCAGCTTGCCCTGGGCAAACCCCTTCAACTGCGCATTGCTGAGCAGCAGTTGCCCCTGCTGCCAGGAGACGGCCTCCTGACGGGCACCCTCCACAAGGTAGGCTGTGCCTGCGGGCGCCACCATGGAGATCCGCACCCCTTCCATCTTGGGCAGGAAATACTGGCCGACCATGCCGGCCATCTTGTCGAGCAATCGCTGCATCTGCTGCTGGCGCGAGACGAGCTCGGCCAGCGGCACCTCGGGTGTGGCGGGGGCGTCGGCCATCACCTGTACCGACAGATCGCAGGCTGCATGTGCCTCGGTGAGCCCCACCACCACGATCGCCTTGTCGAGGTTGAGATCATCGTCATAGGGCAGACGCAGTTCGCCATCCACAGTGACCTCGGCGGGCACATCCCTGTCCGGGGTCGAGACCCGGGCCGAGGTGAGCCCGCAGCGCCGACCGTTCTGTTGACTGGCCAGATAAAAGCCCAGTCTGGCGTGGCCAAATTCCCCCTTGGCGAAGGTCTTCATCTGGCTGTAGAAGGTGCCGTAGTCGAGTTCAAGGGACGGCTCAGCCTGTCCCAGCATGGGCATCAGCAGGAGCGCCGCCATCCCGTATCGCTTGTTCATATGCCATCCTTTTGCATCATGCTCCGGGCGGGTCGACACCGGCTGACCCCTGGTATTCCATTATGCGTTGAAATGATCCGGGCCCTGCCCGTTGTTGCCACTGGCAACCTCGGTCACTTCGACTGCCACCCCACACAGATCCCGGTAGAGAATGCCCTTGCAGTTGAAGTAGAGCGGCGCCACCCAGATAAGTCCCAGCCCCATGGGGATGAGCGCCAGGAAGAAGAGTGCCAGCATGACCCCGTGCAGCAGCACTATGCTGGGCCAGCCCCGGGCAAAGAGCTTGAGGGAGACCAGAATGGCCTGAGCCGGGGAAAGACCGCGCTCCAGCACCAGAGGTACGGTAAACACCAGCCCCATGCCCACCAGGGCGGAAGGGATGAAGGCCAGCATCACAGGCACACCCAGCAGCTCGAACAGGGGTCCAAACAGGCTGGTGATGAGGCTGCCGAGCAGACTCAGGCTGCCCAGGCGCAGGAAGTGGCGGAAGAAGTCGAACACCTGGCTCGGCCGGGCGCGTACCCCCACCGACTGCTGCAACCCCAGCATGTCGAGGGAGGAGGTCATGGGTGACATGATCACCGTGACCAGCAGGCTCAGGATCAGGGCCATATCCATATCCCCTCCTTCACGGGCGACATAGGGCGTCAGCAAGGTATTGCTCAGCAGGATCCAGATTGCCATGACCCCGGCGATGGCCAGCGCCAATCCGAAACCGGTGCGACGAGTCTGTTGCCACCCCTCTTTCAACACCCCTTGCAGGTCCAGACGATATCCCTGGCTGAGGGACTGTTCGAGGGTTCCACCGATCCGCATTCTATTACTCAATTGACTGTCCAACATTCACTGACGACTGATCCAAGGTGGCACATTATAGCGGTTTGAACCGGCATGCGTAGCCGTTTTTCCTGTTATCTTCCGTTCAGAAAGCCATTGATACCAAAGGCCTTGCAGCCCTACTTGATGAAGTTCCCCTCACCCTTGGCCCCTCTGTCCAACGGGAGTAGGATGTTGACATCCTCCCCCACCTTAGCGCTTCGCGTCACAGGAGGGGGATTCCCATTACTGGGTGATAGCTGCTCGCGCAGTACCGGGTTCCTGCTTCATCGGGCGGCCTGATTGCACCACGC
>NZ_JBLUXC010000040.1:0-41864 GCF_048276795.1 Aeromonas sp. PS2Canimalfood6 | reverse complement strand
AATGCAGAGGGATGGCAAACCTGCTGGCCCGAGTGAAACACTTCATGGATACCGTGTCTCCTTTCCCGGGGAATGGCTATGGCACAGCGAAGGTGTAGCACTATTGGGATCAGTTATTTAGAAAAGGGTCATGACGGGGATGATTTCTCGTGTGACCTTTTTTTTTGATGTGGTTTCAGGTGGTTAGCCTGCTTTCTTGCATCGTGTCGCGAACCGGAGACAGGGAGGGCTGGCCGTGAGGTGCCCCTTGCGGCAGTGGCGCAGGTCAGGGGGCTTTGTATAGTGCAGGGAAAAATAATCAATCATCAGGTTTGACAGGAGTACCCCATGAAAATGAAACCGTTTGGCATGAGCGCACTGGCGCTGCTGGGGGCGTTGCTGTTGGGCACAGGACAGGTGCAGGCATCCGAGACCCTCAATACCATTCTCGGCGGCGGAGCCGGCGGGGTGGCGGGCACCATGATCGGCAAGGAGCTGGGTGGCGACACCGGCGCCCTGGTGGGGGCAGCCTTGGGGGGCGCGGCCGGTGGTGCGGCCACGGCCAATAGGGGCAACAAGAACGAAGCTGCGCTCGGCGGCGCCGTCGGTGCCCTGGGCGGGGCTGCCATCGGCAAGAGTGTCGGTGGCAGCACGGGCCAGCTGATCGGCGCCGGTATCGGTGGTGCCGGTGGCTCCGCCATCGGAGCCAGGACCGGGGATGGTCACGAGAGCCGCGGCGATCGCTATTACGATGACAGGCGCTATCACAAGCACCACAAGAAACACAAAAAGCACCGCAAGCACAGATGGTATGACGACTGATGCCGCGGCAAGCTGATCGACAAAAAGGGGCCTTTGGCCCCTTTTTTGATCCCGCTGCCGGCCCGTGAGGGGCGGCGAGCGGCCTCTTACACCAGCCGGTGCTGGCGCCTGCCAAGGGAGAAGGCGTTGATGTTGTCGATGAGCTGATCCGCGAGGCGCTGCATCGACTCTTCGCTGGCCCAGGCCACGTGGGGAGTCAGGATGAAATTGGGGTAACGCAGGGCCTGCATCAGGGGGTGATCCGGAGGCGGCGGCTCGACACTCGCCACATCGAAACCGGCGCCCCCCAGACGGCGGTTGCCGAGGGCTTCGAGCAGCGCCTGCTCGTCCACCAGGCCGCCACGGCCCACGTTGATGAGCAGGGCGCCCGGTTTCATCAGGGCCAGCTCCCGCTCCCCGATGAGATGGCGGGTGTAGGGGGTGAGCGGGCAGTGCAGGCTGATCACATCCGAACTTTGCAGCAGGGCATCCAGGGGCAGTCTGTCGTCATCCCCCGGGGAGCCGACCTGGCTCTGGGCATAGTAAACCTCCATCCCGATGGCGCTGGCCCGCTGTCCCAGTGCCTGTCCCAGGGTTCCCTTGCCGATGATCCCGAGGCGCTTGCCATGCAGATCCGTGATGGGGTGGTCGAAGAAGCAGAACTGGCCGCTTTGCTGCCAGCGCCCCTCCAGCAGGGACTGGCGCCAGGCGAACAGGTTGCGCGACAGGGCGAGCATCAGGGCCATGGCGTGCTCGGGGACGGAAGGGCCCGAGTAGTTGCGGATATTGCACACGGCGACATTGGCGGCGCGGCACGCCTCCAGATCCAGGTTGTCGCTGCCGGTGGCGGCCAGAGCGATCAGGCGCAGTTCGGGCAGCTGGGCCAGTTCATCGGCCCCGATGCGCACCTTGTTGATGATGGCGATGCTGGCGCACTTGAGCCGCTCCACCACCTGATCCGGCGCCGTGGTCGGGTAGCTTTGCCAGTGATGGGGAAAATCGGGGCGGCGCAGATTGATGCCGGTGTCCAGGGTGTCGCTGTCGAGAAACACGATTTGCTGCATGAAGCCTCCTGCCATTGGTTCGGACATGATGCCAAACATGGAGGGCGGCTGACCAGCGCGGTGGCATCGGGTCAAGTCCGATGGGGAAGGCAAAAGGCGGGTGGCTGTGCCTCGGAGGGACTCAGATCCAGCCCAGGTGCGTCAGCCAGCCCTGGATGCGCCCCGGCGTCTCCTCCAGATCCATCAGGGCATAGGGGCGGTAGTTGAGCTTGTGGCTGCGGCGGCTCTCGCTTCTGCGGGCTTCGGCCGCCAGCAGGGGCCAGCGTCCTCCCTCCTCCTGATAGAGATCCAGGGTAGGGATGCTGCCCTGGGCTATCTGCTTGGCGAGGGTCTGGTTGCTCAGCTGGTTGGGGAAGAAGCCGTCGAGCAGCACCAGGGCATCGGGGGCGGGCAACTGTTCGCTGGCGATGAGGTTGGCGGCCCAGGCGGCGCTGGTACCCTGGGCCAGCAGCAGCTTGAAGCCCCCCTCCTGCAGCTTGGCATCCCCCAGCTTGCTGATGCGGGAGGCAAACTGCTTGCGAAAATCGTCGATGACCTGCTGTTTCTTCTCGGCGGCGGGGTCGAGCTCGGTCTGCTGCGGCGAGGGGAGCAGCAGCAGGGTATCGAAACCGAGGCGCCCCAGCTCCCGGGTCAGTTGCCACAGCTGGCCGCTGCGCTGCCAGTCGGGCAGCAGGATAACCAGACCCACGTAGTTGTCGCTGTCGTGCTTGGCAAACAGTACCTGTTGCTTGTCCACCCTGGTGCTGTCGGGTATTCCCTGCCAGTCGCTGCTCTGCCAGTAGTCGGGGGGAACCAGGGGGGCTGGATCCGGGGCGGCGCCTGACGGTGCCTGCCCGGCGCCGTGGGCGGCAAAAGCAAGCAGGGTCAGCAGCAGATAGGGGCGAAATGTCATGGGGGATCCTCCAGCACTCCCTCATAGCGGCCTCGCCGGGGGTTTCTTTAGGGCAAGGGGGCACATCGGCATCGGCGGTGGCGAAGAGGGTCTGACCGGCGGGCCGGGCACGGGCCCGGGATTGTTCCAAATGGCAAAGCATTCCCGGTTTTGATTGTTCCATCCTGTGACCCATACATGGTTCAGTAAGGGCAGGCAGACAGGGGGCCGGGGCATGTCGTCACTGGCCGCAGGCGGAGAATTCTCCCCCCCTGTCTCGTCAGAACGAGAGATTCACCCTCACTTTCCATCGACAGGGAGCGTTATCGCCATGAGCACCTTGGTTCACTTGCCCATCCTCGACCTGAGGCAGCTGGATGCCTCGCCCGACGCCCGGGCCGATTTTCTGGCATCGTTGCGCGATGCCGCGAGAGAGACGGGATTTTTCTACCTGACCGGCCACGGCATCGATCCCGAGCTGCAACAGGAGGTGCAGCAGCTGTCGCGGGCCTTCTTTGCGCTGCCTCTGGCGGCCAAGCAGCAGGTCGCCATGATCCACTCTCCCCATTTTCGTGGCTACAACCGACCGGGGGCGGAGCTGACCCGGGGTCAACCCGACTGGCGAGAGCAGTTTGATATCGGTGCCGATCGCCCAGCCTTGCCGCGCGCGGCGGGCGACCCACCCTGGTGGCGGTTGCAGGGGCCGAATCAGTGGCCGGAGGCGCTGCCGACACTGCAACCCGTGCTGACGCGCTGGCGTGGGCAGATGACCCGCATGTCCCGTACCCTGCTCGGGGCTTTTGCCGAGGCGCTCGCACTGTCGCCAGATGCCTTCGATGCCCTGCACGGAGAGCGTCCCAACGAACATATCAAGCTGATCCGCTATCCCGGTGAGCGGGGCGCCACCCAGGGGGTCGGTCCCCACAAGGATTCGGGCTTCCTGAGCTTCCTGCTGCAGGATGACCAGCCCGGCCTGCAGGTGGAGGTGGCGCCGGATCACTGGATCGACGCGCTCCCGCTCCCTGGCACCTTCGTGGTCAACATCGGTGAGCTGCTGGAGCTCGCCAGCAACGGCTACCTGCGTGCGACCGTGCACCGGGTGGTGCCGTCGGCGCCGGGGCAGGAGCGTCTCTCCATCGCCTTCTTCCTGGGGGCCCAGCTCGACGCTGTGGTGCCCGTCTATCCGCTGCCCGAGGCACTGGCCCGTGAAGCCAGGGGGCCTGCCACCGACCCGCACAATCCGCTGCTGCGGGAGGTGGGCTGGAACTACCTCAAGGGGCGGCTGCGTTCCCACCCTGACGTGGCATTGCGCCACCATGCCGATCTGTTGCCGGCGCCCCGGGCGCTGGCGGTCGGCGAAACCACCCATTGATTGCATGGCAAGGAGCACAAGATGAACAAGCACGGACTGTTTTCCCTGAGCGGCCTGGTATTGGCCCTCGGACTCTCTCTCTCCGCCCAGGCAGCCCAGGCGCTGCGGGTTGCCGCGGATCCACTGCCCCATGCGGATATCCTCGGCGAGGTGAAACGCCAGGACCCTTCGCTGGATCTGCAGGTGATCGAGCTCAGCGGCGGCATCAATGCCAATGCCCTGTTGGTGGCGGGTGATGTGGATGCCAACTACTTCCAGCACGTCCCTTACCTGCGGGATCAGGAGAAGGCGCTCGGCACCGAGCTGGTGGTGGCCGCGACCGTACACGTGGAGCCTCTTGGCATCTATTCGAAGAAGTTCAAGCACTTGAAGGAGGTACCGGAAAAGGCGGTGATAGCCCTGCCCAACAATGTCACCAACCTGAGCCGGGCCCTCTATCTGTTGCAGCACGAGGGGCTCATCACCCTCAAGGCCGGCCATGAAGATCCGGCGCGGGATCTGGCGACGGTGCACGATATCGCCACCAACCCCAAGGCGCTCAAGATCCTGGAGATCGAGGCGCCGCAGCTGCCGCGCTCCCTTGACGACGTGGATCTGGCGGTGATCAATGGCAACTATGCCCTGGAGGCGGGGCTGGAGCCTGCTCGCGATGCCCTGGGGCTGGAGAGCGCCCAGAACAATCCCTACGCCAACATCCTGGTGACCACCCCGGCGCTCAAGGATGATCCGCGGATCCGCCAGTTGGCGCGGGATCTGGAGTCCAGGGCGATCGCCGACTTCATTCGCAAGAGCTACAAGGGGTCGGTGATCCCGGTGGCCGGGCGGCAGTCATGATAGTGCTGGAGGGGCTCGGCAAGCAGTACCCGGGGCACGGGCAACCCGCTCTGGAGGGGGTGTCGCTCGAGATTCCGGATGGGGCCATCTACGGCATTCTCGGGCGCAGCGGCGCGGGCAAGAGCACGCTCATTCGTTGCCTCAATCTGCTGGAGCGGCCAAGCCGGGGCCGCATCCTGTTCGATGGCCGCGACATCACGGCCCTGGAGGGGGCGGCCTTGCGCCGCCACCGTCAGGGGACCGGCATGATTTTCCAGCACTTCAATCTGCTGCACGCCCGCAGCGTGGAGGAGAACGTGGCGGTCCCGCTGGAAATCGCCGGAGTGGCGCGCCGGGAGCGGGCGGCCCGGGTCAGCGAGCTGCTGGAACTGGTGGGGCTTGGCGAGCACCGTCGCGCCTTTCCCTCCCAGTTGTCGGGAGGGCAGAAGCAGCGAGTGGGCATCGCCCGCGCCCTGGCCGCCAATCCGCGCCACTTGCTCTGTGACGAGGCGACCAGTGCCCTGGATCCGGAGACCACGGAGTCGGTGCTGGCGCTGCTTGCCGACATCAACCGCCGCCTCGGGATCACCATAGTACTCATCACCCACGAGCTGGAGGTGGTCAGGGCCATCTGCGATCACGCGGCATTGCTTGAACGGGGTCAGCTGGTGGAAAGCGGCGCTCTGGGCACCCTGCTGGCCAACCCCGACTCCCGCGTGCGGCAGGCCCTGTTGCCGGATCCCGAGATCCTGCGACGTTTCATGGCGCGTCACGGAGTCACAGAGGAGGTGCGTTTATGCAGAGTCGCCTGAGTGTCGATGCCTTGCTCGAACTGATGTATCAGGGGTCGCTTGAAACGCTCTACATGGTGGGAGTGGCAGCCGTCTTCACCCTGCTGCTGGGGCTGCCGACCGGGGTGCTGCTGGTGGTGACCCGTCCCGGGGGCGTGCTGCCCTTGCCCCGTCTCAACATGGTGCTGGGGATCGGTATCAACATAGGGCGGTCGCTCCCCTTCGTGGTGCTCCTGATCGCCCTGATCCCCCTGACCCGGCTGGTGGTCGGCACCTCACTGGGCAGCACCGCCGCCATCGTTCCCATTACCCTGGGGGCCTTCCCCTTCTTTGCCCGGGTGGTGGAGAGCGCCCTCGATGAGGTGGACAAGGGGCGCGTCGAAGCCGTGCTGGCCATGGGGGGCAGCGGCTGGCACGTGGTCGTCAAGGCGCTGCTGCCCGAGGCCTTGCCGGCGCTGCTGGCCGGACTCACCCTGACGGTGGTGATGCTCATTGGCTTCTCCTCCATGGCAGGGGTGGTCGGTGGTGGCGGGCTCGGGGATCTGGCGATCCGCTATGGCTACCAGCGCTTTGATGACAAGGTGATGGCAGGGACAGTGGTCATGTTGCTGCTGCTGGTGCAACTGGTACAGGGGGTGGGGGACAGGCTGGTGCGGGCACTGGCCCATCGCCGCTAGGGGCACGGCTTCTCATCAGGCCGGCCGTGAGGTGCCAGCCAATAAAAAAGCGAGCCTTGGCTCGCTTTTTTTGCAATCACATCAAGGGGTCAACTTAGTTGACGCGACGCTTGAATTCACCGGTACGGGTGTCGATTTCGATCTTGTCACCGATCTCCACGAAGGCGGCAACGGCCAGCTCGTAGGAGGTGCCCTTCAGGCGGGCAGGCTTGGTCACTTTACCGGAGGTGTCGCCACGGGCGGCCGGCTCGGTGTACTCGACTTCACGCACGATGGTGGTCGGCAGTTCTACGGAGATGGCTTTCTCGTTGTAGAAAGTCACTTCGCAGAGGTCTTCCATGCCGTCTACCAGGTAGTTCAGGGCATCACCCAGGTTGTCTTTCTCGACGTCGTACTGGTTGTACTCGGTGTCCATGAAGACATACAGCGGGTCGGAGTAGTAGGAGTAGGTGCACTCTTTACGCTCCAGCTGAACGACTTCCAGCTTGTCGTCGGCCTTGAAGACGGTCTCGGTGGCGCTGCCGTTCAGCAGACCCTTCAGCTTCATCTTGACCACGGCGGAGTTACGGCCGGATTTGTTGAATTCAGCCTTCTGGACCACCATCGGCTCGGTGCCGATCATGACTACGTTACCAGCGCGGATTTCCTGTGCGGTTTTCATGTAAAAAATTCCTGTTCGTGAAACGGACGGATAAAAACTGCCAGATTATATACGGCTTTCTAAAAATTTCACCAACCTCGTGACGAGATCCCCGTCCGCCAGCAGCCTCTGTGGCCAGGTGCGCCCATGTTGCTGCCATATGGCCGCGTATTGAGGCCATTGTGCCCAGAGTTCACCCGTATGCTCCCCCCGGTTGAGGGCATGGTTGAAGCGGCGCAGCCACTGACCGGCCGGCACTGGCAAGGGGGAGAGGTAGTGGTCGAGAAAACCGTCCAGCTTGACCATGTGGGCATCCTCTTCCTGCTGGTAGATGTGCCAGAGGAAGGGGCGCCCCGCCCACTGGGCCCGCACGAAGGAGTCCTCCCCGCGCACCAGGTTGAGATCGCAGCTCCACAGCAGGCGATCGTAGCCCCTCTGATCGGTCATCGGCAGCAGCTTGACGGTGAGGTTGCCCGCCTGGAGCAGATCTCCGGCCCGGGCACCGGGAATGGCCTCTGCCAGCCCTGCGCCGATGAGCACGTCGTCGAGGGAGCGCCCCAGCGGCAGCAGCAGGGTGACGGGGGTGACGCTCTGGCGCCAGCCCTCGACCAGGCTCCTGAGCGCCTCGCTCTCGTAGGTGAAGAGGCTGACCCGCAGCTCGTCTTCTCGTTGGGGTGGCAAGCCGAGGCTGGCCCAGTAGGCGGTCAGTCCCGCTTCATCCTGTTGCCAGCGCTCGCGCTCGACGATGAGGCCGTGCTCGCACAGCAAGCCGCCGGTTCTGGCGGTGAAACCCGGGAAGAAGAAGTACTTGTCGAGGCGCCGGCTGCCGACCTGCTGGGGCGAGGCGAGGCCATGGCAATCCTCGACCCAGCTCTCGGCGGAGAGGTATTCGAGGTTGATCCAGCAGGGGGGCGTGGTCTGCTCGGCCATGCGTTCGATAAAGGGGGCGGGCAGCTCGCAGGCAAACGCCTCGATGACCACCCTGGCCGGTGTCATGTCGGCGGGGAGGCGCTCGTGCCAGTGCTGGACATAGATGCCATCGACCCACTGACCGTCCTGTGCGGGGTCGAGCGCCGGGCAGATGCGGGCGAAGCTAGCCAGATCGTCCACCCAGAGCCGCACCTGCACCTCACTCTTCTGCGCCGGGAGCACGCCTTCCCGCTTGAGCTGGCGGGCGAGTCGCCAGGTGACGCCGATGTCACCGAAGTTGTCGACGACGCAGCAGAAGATGTCCCAGTCGAAGGGGGGGAGAGGGCTTGTCATGGCGCAGGGTCCCAGATGCAAAAAAACCGGTGCGCAGGGTAGCACACCAGTTGGCTGGCTTCTAACGGTCGGCTCGGGGCCGAAGGAGGAACTTACTCCTTGCCGTAGACGTTGTTCTCCTGCTCGCGCACCCGGATGAAGGTGGTGCGTTTGGTGAGCTCTTTCAACTGGCTGGCACCCACATAGGTGCAGGTGGATCGCACCCCGCCCAGGATGTCGCGCACCGTGTTCTCCACCGGGCCGCGGTAGGGCAGCAGCACGGTTTTGCCTTCGGAGGCGCGATACTCGGCGACACCGCCGGCGTGCTTGTCCATGGCGCTGGCCGAGCTCATGCCGTAGAACTTCATGAAGGGCTCGCCATCGACCTCGACGATTTCACCGCCGCACTCTTCGTGAGCGGCCAGCATGCCTCCCAGCATCACGAAGTCGGCGCCGCCGCCGAAGGCTTTGGCCACATCCCCCGGGCAGGTGCAGCCGCCGTCGCCGACGATCTGGCCGCCCAGACCGTGGGCCGCATCGGCACACTCGATGATGGCGGAGAGCTGCGGGTAGCCGACCCCGGTCTTGACCCGGGTGGTGCAGACCGAGCCCGGGCCTATGCCCACTTTGACGATGTCGGCGCCGGAGAGGATCAGCTCCTCCACCATCTCGCCGGTCACCACGTTGCCCGCCAGGATGACGTGGTTGGGGCAGGCGTCACGAATTTTGCGCAAAAACTCGACGAAGTGCTGGGAGTAGCCGTTGGCCACGTCCACGCAGATGAAGCGCAGGGCGCTGGACATCGCGAGGATCTGGCGGGTCTTGGTGAAGTCCTCCTCCGAGGTGCCGGTAGAGACCATTACGTGGCCCAGCAGGGCCGGGTCGGTCTCATTGACGAAGGTTTGCCACTGCGCAAGGCTGTAGTGCTTGTGCACCGCCGTCATCATCTCGAAGCTGGCCAGGGTACGCGCCATGGCGAAGCTGCCGACGGTATCCATGTTGGCGGCGATGACGGGCACGCCCTGCCATCGGGTCTGGGTGTGCTTGAAGGTGAACTGGCGGGTCAGGCTGACTTGGGAACGGCTCTTGAGAGTAGAGCGCTTGGGGCGAAACAGGACATCCTTGAAACCGAGCTTCAAGTCTTCTTCGATACGCATTGCGAATTCCTTATTGAGCCTTGTGTGAGAGGTCACTTTGCAGTGGCAACTTTTCGGCAGGCGCAAAAAAACCGGTGGTTTTCAGGCCCTCCGGTTTACAGCAGTGTAGGCAAAAATCCCGTCAGAACAAGACTGATAATTCACGCACCGCTGTGGTAGCCTTTGGCGTCACAACCTGAGGATAGCCGCCAGCGTCATCCAGCACCCTGTTCTCCCCTCGTTTTCCTACTGCATTCCCCACTCACGCGCCGTACCCGGCATGGATTGTCGTCTGTTGGTACCGCGTCCAGAGCCCGCTCCCCTGCGCGCCAGAATCCGGTTGACCCGGCAGTTGGCTGTGATACATCTGGGCGCAAGACTGACAAGGCGAGAGAGCAAGATGGGCAAGAGAATGGTGGCGGCGGCCATGATGTGGGCGCTGTGCGGCAGCGCGATGGCGGCCCAGACCAGCTATGGCTGGATCGAGAAGGGGGTGCTGATGCCCTACGGGGTGGCGGTCAAGATGAAGCTCGATACCGGTGCCCTCACTTCGTCGCTGGATGCCCGCGACCTGAAGCATTTCAAGAAGGATGGCAAGCCCTGGGTGCGCTTCAACCTGGTGCTGACCGATGCCAATACCGACAAGGTTGTGCGCCGGAGCGTGGAGCGACCGGTGGAGCGCAGCGTGACGGTGCGCGGGGCGGGCGGCATGGAGCAGCGCCCGACGGTGACCATGTCCGTCTGCGTCGGGGACCAGGTCTACAAGGAGTGGTTCACCCTGCGGGATCGCAGCAAGATGATCTACCCGGTGCTGCTGGGGCGCCGTCTGCTGGCGGAGCTGGGACCGGTGGATTCGAGCCGGACCTTCACGGTACAGCCCACCTGCGACTAGGGTGGTGCAGCCATGAAAAACGGGGGCCTGGCCCCCGTTTTTCATGGCGTGCGCAAAGGCTGACCCGTCATGCCTGGCGCGAGGCGGGCAGCAGCACGCTCACTTCGAGCCCCCCTTCAGGCCGGTTGTGGATGTCGAGATCCGCTCCGTGAAGCTGGGCGATGCGCGAGACGATGGCCATGCCAAGGCCCACGCCATCCCCCTGCTGGGGATTGACCCGGAAGAAGCGCTCGCACAACCGGGAGAGGGCGGCGGTGGGGATGCCGGGGCCGTTGTCCCGCACATCCACCCGGATCCGGTTGCCCACCTGGCTCACCACCACGGCGACCTCGCCGCCCACCTGGGTGTAGCGCAGCGCATTGTCGATGAGGTTGCCGAACATCAGCTCCAGCAACATCGCCTGTCCCATTACCTGCACCTTTTCGGCGCCCTCCAGGGACAGCTGCTGATCCTTTTTCAGGGCGATGGGGGCCAGGGTCGCCAGGGTGCCCTGCAACAAGGGGAACAAGGGAAGGGCGGTGAGGGCCGGGCTCTGCTGGTTGTCGATGCGGGCCTGGGTCAGCAACTGGCGGATCAGCCGGTCGCTGCGATCGAGGGCCAAGAGCATCTTGCGCAGGGCCTGCTCCCGGCTCTGATCATCCTCGGCCGTCATGGCGTTCTCGCTGTGGATGCGCAGTACCGCGAGGGGCGTGCGCAGCTCGTGGGCGGCCTCGTTGGTGAACTGTTTCTCCCGATCCAGAGTGTCAGCGAGGGCGTGCATCAGCCGGTTGATCTCCCCCACCAGCGGCGTCAGCTCCTCGGCCTTGATGGCGAGATTGAGGGGGCTCAGGTTGGCGGGATGACGCTCGCCGATGGCTTGCGCCAGCTGGTGCAGCGGTGACAGCCCCCTGGTGATCAGCCACCACAGCAGACCGAGCAGGAAGGGCAGGGTGATGAAGAGGGGCAGCATGGTGAGGGTGGCCATCTTGCTGGCCAGCTCGCTGCGTTCGTCATCCCGCTCCGCCACGATGAGCCAGGTCTGTTCACCTTCGTTGTAGAGGGTAAAGGTGCGCCACTCGTGGTGATCCTTGGTCTCGCTGTTGAAGCCCCGCTCCAGGGTGGTCAACGGTTGGGCCGGGGCATTGGGCGAGCGCAGCAGCACGGCGCCCTGCTCGCTCAGCAACTGGAAGTAGAGGTTGTGCTCGAATTCATGGCCATAGGGGGTGAACTCGTTGTCCTGACCGAACTGGAAGAAGCCGCCCTTCTCGATGTGGGGCGTCTCGGGGACGGCCTGCACCCACTCCTGGTACACGGTGCCGTTGCGCGGCAGCTCGCCGCTCTGCTTGAGATAGCGGCTGAGCAACTGGTTGGTGATGCGGGCGGACTGGGCGAGACGGGCATCAAACAGCTCTTCCATTTCGTGGTTGGCCTGCAGGTAGCCGATAAGGCCGCTGATGGCGAGGCTGAGGCTGACCAGGGCCAGGATGCCGGAGAGTAGGAAACGGCGGATGGAACGGACACGGCTCATGGGGCGGAGGCTCCTCTTGCGCCCTGGACGTCGAGCTGGGGCACGATGTAACCGACGCCGCGAATGTTGCGGATGAGCTCGGGGAAGAATTTCTTGCGCAGGTGGTGAATGTGCACCTCCACCGCGTTGCTCTCTGCCCCCTCGTCCCAGCCGTAGAGGCTCTGTTGCAGTTGATCCCGGCTCAATACCCGGCCGCTCTGGGTGATGAGCTCCTGCAACAGCTTGTACTCGTGGGGGGTGAGCTTGACCGGCTCGCCCCGATAGGTGACCTGTTGTGACGCGGGGAAGAGCTGCAGCTCCCCGTACTCCAGCACCGCCTGGGCCTGCCCCTTGCTGCGCCGCACCAGGGCGCGCAGCCGGGCGTTGAGCTCCTGCAGGGCGAAGGGTTTGACCATGTAGTCGTCGGAGCCTGCATCCAGCCCCAGCACCCGGTCATCCAGGGCATCACGGGCGGTCAGGATGAGCACGGGCAGGGTCTGCCCCTCCCGGCGCAACTTGCGCAGCAGGCTGATGCCGTCGATGTCCGGCAGGTTGAGATCCAGGACAAGGGCGGCAAACTCCTCGCTCTTGAGCGCCGAGAGGGCCGGCATCCCCTGCTGGAGCCAGTCCACCGTGTAGCCGCTGCTGCGCAGGGCATCCACCATGCCGTCTCCCAGCATCACATCATCTTCCACCAACAGGATCCGCATTGTTCTCTCCCTCAAACGACACTGCCCACCAGTATGCAAGCTGGTGGGCAGAGTTGAAATAGCGCACTGTGCTGCTTGTGTTTACAGCTTGGCGAGACGCTCGCGAATTTCCATTCTGCGGCCCTCGTCCGCCACCTCGCGACCAGGGCGGGCCGGGGCGGCCAGGGCCTTGTCCAGATAGACCTTCGCCTGTGCCTTGTCACCCTGATCCAGCAGGAAGTCGCCGTAGAAGAAGTTGGGGTCGATGCCGGTGGGATTGATGGCCAGCGCCTGCTTGAGCAGCTTCTCCGCCTTCTCGTCGTCTCCAAAGCCCACCGGCCAGCCCGGCACCTGGTAGTAGAGGGAGCCCAGGCTGGTGTAGGCCGAGCCTTCCAGCGCCTTGGGATCCTGCTTGATGGCGATCTCGAGCTTGGCCTTGGCCTCCTTCACCAGACCAAGGGCGCCGAGGCCGCCCTTGGCCCCCGCCCAGGTGCTCTTGACGATGGCGGACCAGATCAGCAGATCGGTGCGAAATGCCTCCTTGGCGCTCGCCTCATCGGCCTTGGCACTCAGGCTCTCCAGGCAGCTCTCCTTGGCGTTGCCGGTCTGCTGGTACTGGCAGTGGGCCCACTCCTGCTGAATGGTGGGCAGGGCATCGGCGGCCTGTGCCAGACCGCTTGCCAGCAGGCCTCCCAGGACGAGCAACAGGGGGCCGTGACCAAATCGGGGACGGAAAGTGGTGTGCTTCATCTCAATGTTCCTTCTCGTTTGTCGCACAGGCGGGATCGCTCCTGTGATCGGGGGCAGGGGAGGCGGTGCGGCGGGCGTGGCGCTCGATGATCGGGCGCTGCTTGGCCAGGGCCATGTCCACCAAGGCGGGCAGCAGGCCGTTGAGCCGCACAAAGAGCTTTTCCGGCCAGCCGAGCCAGCGGCGGCGCGTTTCGTTGCACAGGGCGATGACGGCCTCCTCGGCCACGTCCTGTGGGCTGTCGGTCCGGGTGCCAAGCTCGGCATTCATGGCATAGGCCGCCTCGGAGTTGAGGTGGGTGCGGGTGGCGCGGGGGGCAAAGTGCAGCACCTTGATGCCGGTTCCCTCCAGCTCCCGCCCCAGGGACTCGCTGAAGCCGCGCATGGCGAACTTGCTGGCGCAATAGACGCTGTAGCCGGCAAAACCGATGGCCCCGAGGCTGGAGCCGATGTTCATGATGATGGCGGGCTTGCGCAGCCGGGGCAGCAGGGCCCGGGTGAGCTGGATGGGCGCCTCGACGTTGAGCAGCAACTGGCGTGTCACCTGCTCGCTGCTCTGATCTTCCAGCCAGGCGAACTGGTTGCAGCCCGCACTGTTGATGAGCACGTCCAGCCCCTCGTCCAGGGCCGGATGTTGCAGCAGCTGCGCCCGCTCATGGGGAGAGCCGAGATCGGCCGTCACCGTCTGGTGGCGATCCGGATGAGGCAGCTCCCGGCGCAGGCGCTCCAGGGCGCTGGCCCGACGACCGTGCAGCAGCAGATGGGCACCCTGGGCCGCCAGTTCATGGGCCAGGGCTTCACCAATGCCGCCACTGGCGCCAGTCAGCAGTATGCGTTTGCCTTCAAGCTTCATTGGTAGGATCCCGTGAGCTGATAGAGCATGTCGCCATAGAGGCGGTAGACCACCTTGGCGGCGTGAATGATGGCGGCCTGATCGGCGGCATCTTCCACCCGGTTCATCAGGGATTCGAAGAACTTGAGGTGCTCCTGGTCCAGGGCCCCGTGGGAGCTCAGGTAGCTCATGGCCTGGGGCGGCAGACCCAGACCGCTCTTGAGCTGGTCGGCGACGGTCAGGGCGATGGCGACGCTGGTGCCTTCCAGCACCTGCACCATGCCGAAGAAGCCCATGGGGTTGCCGCGCTGGATCTGGTCGTAGAGGAAGGCCACCATCAGCTCGATGGGCAGGCCCGGCTGGCCGTGGCGCACCGCCTCGGCATCACCGCCGCAGGCACGGATGTCGTTCAGGATCCACTCCTGATGGCCGTACTCCTCGTCGATGTACTCCCTGATGGCGCCACGCACCCATTCGTACTCCTGCCCCAGCTTGCCGCCGGTGGCCATCAGGAGCGGCACCGTGTGGCGCACGTGGTAGTAGGCCTGTGCCAGGAAGGCGAGGTAGGTGTCACGGCTGATGTCGCCGCGGCGGCAGGCCTCGATGATGGGGGCGTTGAACAGGCGTTCGCGCTCGCAGGCGGTGGCTTGTTGCAGGGTCTGGTAGAAGCTCATGAGGTCTCTCCTGTGAGGCATTGGCTGATCTGCCGGGAAAAATGGTGATAAATCTCGTTGCGACGGGGCGCCCGTTGGCCGTCAGCAGGCCGGGGAGCTGATCCAGGGCGACCGGCAACCAGTGATGGATGCGGGCGTAATCGGGCAACTGCTGGTTGAGCCGGGCAATCTGCTCTGGCAATTGGGACTGGCTGCCCGGCAGCGGCTGGATGAGGGCCACGTTGGCGGGCTGACCATCACCGAAGATGACGATGCGGGCGATGGCCGGGCAGAGCTGGGCCTGGGCTTCCACCCACTCCGGGGAGAAGTTGCGACCAAAGGCGGTGATCTGCACGTTCTTCTTGCGCCCCGTGATATGGAGATAGCCCTCCTCGTCGAGCCGACCCAGATCCCCTGTGGCGATCTGTGTTAAGGAAGAGGTGCCTGTGGCGATCTGACTGCCCGTCTCGCCCTCTTCCCCCAGGTAGCCCAGCATGGCGCTGCCGCTGACCATGACTTCGCCGTCTGCGGCGATCGTCACCTGGCAGTGGGGCAGGGGCAGGCCGACGCTGCCGGGACGATCCCCGTGGGGGCCGTTCAGGGCGACCACGGAGCCGCATTCGGAGAGACCGTATCCCTCGTAGACCGGCAGCCCCGCCGCACGGGCGTGAGCGATGAGTTCGGGGGCGACCTTGCCGCCGCCCACGGCGACGAAGCGCAGGGTGCCGAGCTGTGTCGCCAGGGCAGGGGTATTGAGGCACAGAGCCAGCAGCAGGCGCAGCAACTCGGGTACCAGCACCAGGCTGTGGCTGGGCCAGCGCAGCAGTGCATGGGCCAGGGCCGCAGGATCCAGCTTGCTGGAGCCCGAGAAGCCGAGTTCCCCCAGGGAAGGGATGCGGCTGCAGGCGCCGGTCAGCAGCGGTACATACAAGCCGGTCAGGTTCTCCAGCAAGGTGGTGAGGGGCAGCAGGGTCAGGTGTTTCTCAACCCGGGCAGGGGCCACCCGCAGGGCAAGGGATCCGCAGACCGCCGTCATCTGTTCCAGCGACAGGCAGACGCCCTTGGGTTGCCCCGTGGTGCCCGAGGTATAGGTGATCTTGGCGGTGCCTGCTGGCAGCTCGGAGAGGCGGGCCGGGATGCGGCGCCACAGGGGCACGGCCTGCTCATCGGGCCTGCCTGCCATGAGCACGAGGGGTGAGGCGGCTTGCCACCCCTGGTGCTCCGGGCCGACCAGGGCGTCTGCTCCGCTGCTTTCCAGCAGCCACGTCTGCTGCGCCGGACTGAAGAAGTGGGGAACCGGGATGACCACGATGCCGGCCCAGGTGCAGGCGAGATCGATCAGTGCCCAGGGCAGGCCGTTGTCGAGTTGCAGGGCCAGGCGGCGGATGCCGGCCCCTTGCAGCACTCCAGCCAGTTGCTGGATCTGCTGCCACAGGCTCTGGTAATCCAGCTCACTCTGGCTGCCTAGCAGCGCAGGCTGGTGCGGGGTCTGGCTGGCATGGTGGGCGATGGTGTCGAACAGCGTCATTGCGCGCACCTCCTGTCGATGTCGGCATGGTTAAAAAGGCGGGGCATGGGCCCCAGCAGGTTGAGCAGCAGGCTGCTCTGTGCGAGCACCTCGCGCCCCTGGTTGATGTCGCCTGCCATCACCTTGGGCTGGCAGCGGTAGTTTTCGCCCCAGGCACTGGCATCCTCTCCCACCTGATGGGCCTGGGCGGGGGCCAGCTCCACCGGGTTGAGACGCAGGCGGGTAAAGCTGTTGCGCAGCTTGGCGGTACCGGTGAACACCACGTAGTCCAGGGCGTTGTCACACAGCAGACGACACAGCGCGGCAAACATCAGGCGGGCGTGACCTGGTTCGCTGCAAGCAAGATTGCCCACTTCGATGATGCGGTGGCGGGCCGGACGTACCCCGAGACGGGTCTCGATGGCGGCCTCGACAGGCTGCTCCAGATATTGCTCCAGATAGAGTGGTTGCTCGTGCTCGCCATGGCAGGCCTGATTGAGGCCGCAGGCACCGACCAGCACGCCATCAGCTCGGTAGAGCCCGAGCAGGCAGGGCAGAAAATGGGGAATGCGGGCATTGAACTCGAGGGTGTAGGCGGCCTGGATATAGGTTTGCAGCGCCATGACCTGCTGCGGGGATTCGGCCAGGATCAACCGGTAGGGGGCTTGGATCTCGATGGTCATGGTTGGCTCCTTCTCTTGCGATGGGATGAGAGTAAAAGGGCAAACTTAAGAAACCCTTAAGGCGCAAAAAAAGACGAAAAAAACTGGCGGGGGGTGAACGGGGGTCGATGGGGGCTCCAGACAAAACAGTTGCCAGCAGCGGGCGTGGCAGGCAATCTGCCCCGCTGTCGCCACCCGAGGAGCTGCCATGTCATCCCCTGTTCACTGTCCCCTGTGTCTCTCCCCTCGGCACCATGCCCTGCCGGTGGCGGGCAAGGGCTATTACCGCTGCCTGGCGTGCGAGCTGGTCTGGATGGACGAGGCGGACCACCTGGACGAGGGGGCCGAGAAGGCGGTCTATGACGGGCACGACAACCGGGTGGACGATCCCCGCTACCGGGCCTTTCTGATGCGTGCCTTTGGCGAGGTGCTGGCCCGGGTGTTGCCTCCTGCCAGCGGCCTCGATTTTGGCTGCGGCCCCGGGCCTGCCCTCATCGCCATGGGGCGGGAGGCGGGCTTCGAGATGGCGGGCTACGACAAGTTCTATGCCGACGACCCAGAGTGCCTGACAAGGCAATACGACTTCATCACCAGCACCGAGGTGATAGAGCACATCGCCACCCCCCGCGCCGTGCTGGACACGCTCTGGGGCTGTCTCAAGCCCGGCGGGGTGCTGGTGTTGCAGACCCAGCGGGTGCTGGGGGACGAGCGCTTCAAGACCTGGCGCTATCGCCACGATCCCACCCACATCGTCTTCTTCGCCGAGGCCTCGTTCCGTGCCCTGGCGGTCCGCTGGCAGGCAGAGGTCGAGTTTCCTCATGCGGATGTGGCGGTGTTCACCAAACCCTGAGCCGGGCGTTTTCATTTGGCCATGAGTTGGGCATGCTGGTGGCCTGATACCCAGGAACGGATGCCCCTATCTCCATGTCGATCCCCCACCTCTCATTGCAAGACGCTCGCCACCTGCAACTGGCGGCCCAGGGGCTGCTGACCCCGCGCCGCGCCAGAGCAACCCCCGCCGACCTGCTCGCCTGCATTCGCCGCATGGCGTTGCTGCAGATAGACACCATCTCCGTGGTGGCCCGCAGCCCCTATCTGGTGCTGTTCAGCCGCCTTGGCCACTACGATCCGCGCTGGCTGGAACAACTGCTGGCCGATGGTGACCTCTTCGAATACTGGGCTCATGAGGCCTGTTTCGTCCCCCGGGAAGATTACCGGCTGCTGCGCCATCGGATGCTGGATCCCGCCGCCATGGGCTGGAAGTTCTCCGCCCAGTGGCTCAAGACCCACGGCGGCGAGATCGCGCAGATAGTCGAGCGCATACGCCAGGATGGCCCGGTGCGGGCGGCAGACTTCGAGCGCAAGGGGAACAAGGGCAACGGCTGGTGGGACTGGAAGCCGGAGAAGCGCCATCTGGAGGTGCTGTTTACCGCAGGCCAGCTGATGGTGCGCGAACGGCGCAATTTCCAGCGGGTCTACGATCTCGCCGAGCGGGTCATGCCGGAGTGGAATGACGAGCGGGATCTGCCGAGTCCTGATCTCGCCCGGCGGGACATGGTGCGAGCCAGTTGCCGGGCGCTGGGGCTGGTCAAGACCGGCTGGGTGGCGGATTACTATCGCCTTAAACGGGGGAAATACGACGCCCTGCTCCACCAGCTGGCGGACGAGGGGGAGCTGTTGCCGGTACGAGTGGAGGGGTGGCAGCACGGAGCCTTCGTTCACGCCTCCCTGGCCGATGAACTGGTCCGGGCCCAGGCGGGCTCCCTCAAGGCGAGCCACACCGCCGTGCTCTCGCCCTTTGACCCGCTGGTGTGGGATCGCAAGCGGGCCAGTGAGTTGTTTGGTTTTGACTATCGCATCGAGTGCTATACCCCGGCCCCCAAGCGCCAGTACGGTTATTTCGTGCTGCCGTTGCTGCATCGCGGCAAGCTGGTGGGCAGGATGGACGCCAAGGCCCATCGCAAGGAGGGGGTGTTTGAGGTCAAGAGCCTCTATCTGGAAGACGGGATCAGGGTGACCCGGACCCTGGCCCAGGATCTGGGCAAGGCCATCCAGAAGCTGGCGCAGTGGCACCAGACCCCGCTGGTGCGTTATGGCAACGTTCCTGCTCCCTTGTTGGCTCAATGGCAGGAGGTGGCACGCTGAGGAAGGACGCCTACCCTCGCATCAAGCCGGGCAGGACCAGGGCTACGGCGGCGGCGATGCGCGCGCGGATGTCGCTGCCCGGCGCCAGCAAGCCGAGCGCCATCTGGCGCAGCGGCTCCGCCATGGTCATCGCCAGCAGCAGGTCGCTGGTTTGGGCGGTGTCCAGCTCGCGCAGCCAGCCCAGTTGCTGCTGGCGCTGTAGCCACGCCGCCAGCGTCGCTCTGCCGCGGGCAATGCCGTTCTCCTGATAGGCCGCCAGCAGGGCATCGCGCCCCGCGAACTCATGCTGCAGCAGTCGGAACATGCCCACCGCCGGTGCGCTCAGCACCTGGCTGGCAATGGCTTGCAAGCCCTGCACCAGCATCTCTCCCAGTACCTCGGGGTGGGTTGCATCCTGCTCGAAGGCCGGTTGAAAGGCATCGGTCCAGCTGCGCACCGCCTGCGCTACCAGCTCGTCGCGATTGGCGGCGAAGCGGTAGAGGGTCTTCTTGGCAACCCCCGCCTCTTTGGCCACCGCATCCACGGTCGCAGCGTTGTAGCCCCCCTTGAGCAACAAAGTCAGCGTCGCCTCGGCGAGGGCGGAGCGAAGGTCGGCTTCCGGGGTGACCGGACGGCCTCGTGAGCGTGTTTCTTCATCGTTCTGGTGCGACATGATGGGCTCCTGGAAAGCATTGACAGACCCAGCATACAGGCATAGCGCAATTTAAGAAGCGAACTTCGTTTCCTAAATTTATGGGAGTCATATCATGTATCCTTCTGCCTTGTTTGCCCCCTGGGGCGTCAATGACATCAACGAGTTGCTCAGTCCGCAACCCCTTCGCCTGGAAATGGGCCTGACCCGCAGCACCGACGGCCTGCTGACGGTCGCCATCCGCACCGATCTGCACGGCTGCAAGGGGCGCATGCTGGATTGGTGGTTCACCTTCTTCGAGACGACCCAGCACATCAGGTGGTGGCACCCCCACGATCATGTCGAGCACCGGGGCTGGGATCATCACTGGAAAAAAGGGGAGCGCTTCGTGGGAGCCAGCATAGAGGCGGTGGAGTGGCTTGCCGAGCTGCCGCCGGTGGCAGCTCGCCTCAAGTTCCACGGTGCCGAAGAGGTGTTCGCCCCGCAATCGCTACACGAGGCGCGGGAGACGCAGGCTCTCTCTGCCGCCATCTGCGCCCGTATCGGCTTTGGCGACGAGGTGGCGCTGGATGAGCAGGGGGCGCCACTGGATGGCGAGATGCTGCACCTGGCGCGCGATACCCCCTATGGCTGTGTGCTGCGCAGTCGTTTTCTGCTGGGCAAGGCCTGCGCCAATCCGTTTGACGAGGTGCCGGACGAGGTAGGTTTCAACCTGATGCGCCACTGCTACAGCGAGTTCAGCTATCTGGCGCAGTTTCTGCCGTCGCTCTACTACGCGGAAAACGGTCGTGAACCGGCACCGCGACTCTGGTGACGGATGCCGAACGAGTGCGCAGGCCAGCTGCCGGATGGAGATGAACCGCGGAAGATGGTCATAAAAAAACCGGGCACTGGGCCCGGTTTGTTATGCAGTCAGGATGTGCTTACTGGAGCACCAGCACCATCAGCAGGCCGACGGTGATGGCGGACACCAGGAAGGCGAAGCCATAGAACACATAGTGGTGCAGCTTGGTGGTGTGGATCCCCAGATCATGCAGGCCGTGGTAGATGCGGTGCATGCCGTGCCAGATGGGCAGGGCGATGATGGCCAGCAGGATGCAGGCCCCCCACCAGGAGCTGGCGAAGGCGAGCACGCGCTCGTAGCTCATGGTCTCCACGTCCATGATGCCCATGGGCACCAGCAGACCGGTAATTAGGACAATCACCGGCAGCAGCATGGCAACCACCATGCCACCGGCACCAAACAGACCCCAGTATATTGGCTCGTCAGAACGTCTCATGCTTTTTCCTCAAATCAGGATTAATAGCGATATCGTGGCAACCTTGCTGACGCACGGGGTCCGGGGCCAGGCTGGCTCCAATAACCGGGTTCGTCAGAACGTCTTATGGTTTTCTCCTCAGGCCACGATGATCAGGACAAGCAGGGATACCGCCGCCAGCGCCACATACTGGGCGATGACGATCGGCTTCTCCGGCACCAGGTCTTCGCCACGGAAGATGCGCATGGCTTTCGGGGCCAGGGCGAACCAGGTCTTGGCGTGGAACAGGCAGGCAGCCAGGGCGATGACGTGAAACAGGATGGCAATGGGGCTTTGCAGGGATTCCAGCCAGCCGTTGAATGCCTCCTGACCCTGTACCAGGCGCAGCAGACCCCACATCAGCACGACGGCGTAGATGGAGACGAAGATGCTGGTGCCTTCGCGGATCATGTAACCGGTGTAGAAGGCATTCTTCAGCCACCAGTCTTTCTTCATCTCGCGCACGTAGGGCTTACGTTTGCTCTCAGTGTTGTTCATGGTCTCACTCCTGGTCTCAATCCGGCTTGAACATGGCGATCATGTAGTCCTTGGCGCTCTCGACCTTGCCAAGCTGGATGGCGGCGGCCGGATCCACGCCCTTCGGGCACACTTCGGAGCAGTAGCCCACGAAGGTACAGCCCCAGACGCCCTCGTCCTGGCTGATGATCTTCATCCGCTCCCTGGACGCGCTGTCGCGGTTGTCGGCGTTGTAGCGATAGGCCAGTGCCAGGGCCGCCGGACCGGTGAACTTCTTGTTGATGCCATATTGCGGGCAGGCCGCGTAGCACAGACCGCAGTTGATGCACATGGAGAACTGGTGATACTTCGCCATGTCAGCCGGCGTCTGGGTGTACTCGCCATCGCACAGGTTGCGCGGCTCGGACGGGATGATGTAGGGCTTGATACTCTCCAGCTTCTCGATGAAGTCGGACATGTCGACCACCAGATCGCGCTCGATGGGGAAGTTGTTGAGCGGTTCGATAGTCATCTTGCCCGGCAGGTAGTCGCGCAGGAAGGTCTTGCAACCGAGTTTCGGAATGCCGTTGACCATCATGCCGCAGGAGCCGCAGATCGCCATCCGGCAGGACCAGCGGAAGCTCAAGGTGGAGTCCAGATGATCCTTGATGTATTGCAGCGCATCCAGCAGGGACATCTCTTTGAGGTAGGGCACCTGGAAGGTCTGCATCCAGGGCTCGTTATCCTGCTCGGGACGGTAGCGCAGGATTTCAATTTCGATCATCTCAGCCATTCTTCTTAGCCTCGTCTTGTTTCTCACCCTCGGAACCGTACACGCGCTTGGCCGGTTGGGATTTAGTGATCTTCACATCGGAATAGTCGATGGTCGGGGCCCCTTCGCCGTTGTAGAAGGAGAGAGTGTGCTTGAGGAAGTTGACGTCATCGCGCTCCTCGTAACCGTCCAGACGCTGGTGGGAACCGCGGGACTCTTTGCGGTTGATGGCGGAGTGCGCCATGGCTTCCGCCACGTCCAGCATGTAGCCCAGCTCGATGGCGTACAGCAGGTCGGTGTTGAAGACCGAGGACTTGTCGTTGATCTTGATCTTCTTGTAACGGGCTTTCAGCTCGTTGATCTTGTCGATGGTGCCCTGCATCAGCTCTTCGGTACGGTAGATACCGACACCGGCTTCCATGGACATGCCCAGTTCGTTGCGGATATCCGCCGGGTTTTCGGTGCCGTCGATGTCCAGCAGGGAGAGGTGCTGCTTGATGAGCGCCTCGGCCTTGGCGACCAGCGCCTGGGTGTTGCCGTGTTGCTGGGTGGCGGCAAACTCGGCTGCCTGCTCACCGGCCACTTTGCCGAAGACCACGATCTCGGACAGGGAGTTGGAACCCAGACGGTTGGCGCCGTGCAGACCGACGGAGGCACATTCGCCAGCGGCATAGAGACCGGCCAGACGAGTGGCGCACTTGCCGTCGGTTTCGATGCCACCCATGGTGTAGTGGGCGGTCGGACGTACCGGAATCGGCTCTTTTACCGGATCCACACCCACATAGGCCTTGGCCAGTTCGCAGATGAAGGGCAGACGCTCTTTCAGATACTTCTCGCCAAGGTGGCGCAGGTCGAGGTGAACCACGTCGCCCATGGGGCCCTGGATCACGCGGCCTTTTTGCTGCTCCTGCCAGAAGGCCTGGGAGAGACGGTCGCGCGGACCCAGCTCCATGTGCTTGTTCTTCGGCTGGCCGACCGGGGTTTCCGGGCCCAGACCGTAATCTTGCAGGTAGCGATAGCCATCCTTGTTGAGCAGGATGCCACCCTCACCACGGCAACCTTCGGTCATCAGGATGCCGGTGCCCGGCAGACCGGTCGGGTGATACTGGACGAACTCCATGTCCCGCAGCGGTACGCCGTGGCGGTAGGCCAGGGCCATGCCGTCACCGGTGACGATGCCGCCGTTGGTGTTGTAGCGATAGACACGACCTGCGCCGCCGGTGGCCAGCACCACGGACTTGGCCTGGATGAAGCGGGTGATGCCGTTCTGGATGTCAAAGGTGACGACACCCTGGACGCGGCCATCTTCCACGATGAGATCCAGACAGAAGTGCTCGTCGAAGCGCTTGATGGTCGGGTACTTGATGGAGGTCTGGAACAGGGTGTGCAGAATGTGGAAGCCGGACTTGTCGGCGGCGAACCAGGTGCGGGGGATCTTCATCCCGCCGAAACGGCGCACGTTGGCCTTGCCGTCCGGTTTGCGGCTCCAGGGGCAACCCCAGTGCTCCAGCTGGATCATCTCGTTGGTGGCGTTGTTGACGAAGTACTCGACTACGTCCTGCTCACACAGCCAGTCACCACCGGAGACGGTGTCGTTGAAGTGGTTTTCCAGGGAATCGTCATCACGGACGACGCCTGCGGCGCCACCTTCGGCGGCCACGGTGTGGCTGCGCATCGGATAGACCTTGGAAATCAGGGCGATTTCCAGCTCCGGGTGGGCTTCTGCAATGGCGATTGCGGCACGCAGGCCACCGCCACCGGCACCGATGATGGCAACATCGGTCTTGATAATATCCACATCTGCCTCCTTAGGGATAGATTTGCTGGGCACGATTTTGCTCTATGAAAAAAATTCAGGCTTGATGCAAGTCAAACTGCTTTGTTTTAGTGCTTGGCAACGGTGATTTTTATTACAACCACCCCATTCCTTGGATGAAAATGCCGTCATTATCGCCATCCATCAGTGATCTGGATCAGCCGTACTCGTTACTCTGGTGATTTTAACTCCAAGATTATACGTAGTTTTCTTTCAAAAAAATGAGAAATGCCTCTCTTTTTGGGTATTGCCCATAAAGTTTTTAAGTTTTTTATCAAAACAGTTTAATGATAACTATTATCACGATGACATATCGAGGTTAGGCATCAAAAAAGTAATGCGAATATAGCCATGACAGACTGGGCCCGTCTCCCACACATGGGCAAAAGGAGATGTCGATCACAGGGTTGAGGGTCTCGAAAGGGGATTATAACCGTTGAAACAAAAAGGGTTTATAAAAAAAGGGGCCTGAACGGCCCCTTTCTTCCCATGGTCGATCAGATGCGGAACATGCCGACCTGATTATTCAATTCACCTGAAATATTTTTAAGCTGGGCCGACAGATTGCGGGAGCTGTCCGCATCCACTGCCAGCTCGTCCGAGACATCCTTGACCGCCTGAATGTTGCGGCTCACCTCGTCGGTGACGGCACGCTGTTCCTCTGCGGCGCTGGAGATCTGGGTCGCCATGTCGGAGATCTGGTTGATGGAGGTGGTGATCTGCTCCAGCGCCTGGGTCGCATCGTTGGCATCTTCCACGCTGTTCTGGGCCAGCAGCTGGCCCTCGTGCATGGTACTGACGGCGCCCTGGGTGTTGCGCTGCAGGGTCTCGATCATGCTGCGGATCTCGACGGTGGAGCTGTGGGTGCGCTGGGAAAGCACCCGCACCTCGTCGGCCACCACGGCAAAGCCGCGTCCCTGCTCGCCAGCCCGGGCGGCCTCGATGGCGGCGTTGAGCGCCAACAGGTTGGTCTGCTCGGCGATGCCCTGGATGGTGGAGAGGATGGTGTTGATCTCCTGGGCGTTCTTCTCCAGTTCCTGAATGATGCCGGAGGCCTGCTTGACCTGGGTGGCGAGATCCGTGATGGAGCGCTGGTTGCGGGCAATCACCTGCTTGCCGTGCTCGCAACTGCTGGAGGAGCTGCGGGCCGCTTCCGCGGTCTGCTCGGCGTTGCTGGCCACTTCGACGGCGGTGGCGGACATCTCGTGCACTGCGGTCGCAATCTGGGAGATCTCGTTTTGCTGGCGGGCCAGCCCCTGGTTGGATTTCTCCGCCATGTCGTGGGAAGACCTGGCCTGCTGGTTGAGCTGGGTGGAGGAGTTGGAGATGTCCTGCACCATGACGTGGATGCGCTCGATGAAGGTGTTGACGTGCTTGGCGACGGTACCGACCTCGTCTTCACGCTCGATCTTGATGCGACGGGTGAGATCGCCGTTGCCGCGGGAGAGATCGGCAATTGCCTCGCCCAGGGTTTTCAGCGGCGCCAGGGAGCCGTTGATGGCGACATAGGAGAAGCCCGCCACGATGAGGATGGTCAGCAATCCCTGAATGAGGGCGGAGGTGACCATGCGGGAGACGGACTGGTAGGCGACCGCTTCGTCCACCACGATGCCGAAATACCAGTTGGTGTTGGGGATCTCGGTGAGTTCGAATACGCTCGCCTTGCCGCTGATATCCATCTCGGAGATGGTGTTGTCATGGGCCAGCTCGTTGACCTTGGCTGCCGTCAGCTCCGGGGAGATGGCGGTGGCGGGTTTGAGGGTCAGATCCTTGTCCGGGTGGGCGATGATGGTGCCGTTGCTGTCCACCAGAATGGCATAGGTGCCTTCCGAGTTCATGGCGAGCACGTCTTTCACCAGACCGTCGATGGAGACGTCACCGGCGATGACGCCGTCGGTGTTGCCGCGACTGAAGGGCTCGGCGATGGTGATGATGAGCTGGCCCGTGGTGATGTCGGCGTAAGGGGCCGTGATGGCGAGCTTGCCGGCGGCCATGGCGTCCTTGTACCAGGGGCGCTGGCGCGGGTCATAGCCGGCCGGCAGATCGGTGGGCTTGCTCTGGATCATCCGGCCATCCTTGGTACCCACGTAGACGAGATCGAAGTTGCCCGCATTCATGGACTGGGCCAGGTGGCTGAGGGGCTCGTCTTCCTTGGCGAAGGCTTCCTTGGTGGCGGTGACGAGATTGATGCGGGCGTCGAGCCAGCGGGAGATCCCCTTGACGTTGGCGATCGAGCTGTTGTCGATGAAGCTCCAGATCAGTCGCTGTGTCTCGCTGCGCAACTGGGAGGTGTTGTACCAGACCTGCAGGCCGGTAATGACCAGAATGATGGCCCCGATGGCGAGGACCAGCTTGTTCTTGATGGATAGGTTCATGTTTACATCCTTGTGAGCGTCAGTCTGAGATCCATGGTGTTTGTTATTGTTATGAGCCAACTCTGTATCGGCTGGCGGTGGACTTTATGTATGGCTATGTCCCAATTACGTGTTGCATGGGGCGCCCCAGCGCCTCATGCAAGCAACGTGGTACATTCACTTCCCGCCCGTAGCGCTCCAACATCCTTCGCCAACCCAGATAATTTCTCAGATAGTGGGTCGCTACCCCATGGAACCGCTCCATCCACTCTTTCAACCGACGGTGATATCCGTTTACATGCTGGATATGGTACGCGCCAACCACACGCTCGCCTTGGCGATTGCGCACGACCTGATGGGTCACTCCCTGCGCTTTGCTGAAACTGGCATACACCCCGGCGCCGTCGCTACACAACACCGCATCTGACGAGACAAGGGGTGTCAAAACAGCTATCACCGTCTCGGCATTCATTTTCTCCAACTGAAAATCCGCATGGTGACCAGCCCGGTCCTGAACCACCATCACCGGGATGTAATCCGGCCCTGTGCCTCGGGTACGGCCTTTGCCCCCACGGTGGCGGGCCGGGCGGGGCAAACCACGTAGCCCTTTAAACGACTCCAAGAAGAAGGTCTCATCAACCTCGACGATACCCCCTTCCCGTGCCGCCTGGTGACTCGCCATGGCTTTCAGGAAGCGGTGACGCCACAAGAAGGCGGTATTTTTACAGACTCCGCAGCGGACGGCAGCCTGTCGGACGGTCAGACCGTCGATGAGGGCCTGGGCGTAGTCTTCCCAGCATTGTGCCTTGCGAAGTCGAGCCAGAGGCGTCTTGGTGAGAACGGAACTGGTGCGCAGACACTGCTTGCAGCGATAACGACGCAGCCCTCGACTCCAACCCCAGGGAGCCAACTGCGTAGCCTCGGCCTGACAGTGAGGGCAACATCGACAAGCGGGGAGTTGAGCGGCCAGCGAGGTGATTGGGTGAGGGGTAGTGAGTTCATGTTGCGCGAGGCGACGCTGGCGCATGGTGAGCTGTGGAAAGAGAGACAGTAGATGTTGAAAGGCTTGGGTATCCATGATGGAGGCCCTCAGGGTGATGACCTACTTCAAGGTTAGCCTTTCAACATGTAATTGGGACAGCGCCTTATGTATCCCGGTGCACAGCAATTTTTCGACTTTTTTCACCTCCCGACGGCCCGCCAGGCCGCGCCGATACTCAGCTGAATCGATCTGGCCGGTTGGTGAAGATGCCATCGACACCCATGCTGGCGAGGGCTCTCTCATCACTCACTTCGTCGACCGTGTAGACCAGGATCTTGAGCCCCCGGCGATGGGCATCCGCCACCAGGGTCTGGTCGACAAAATCCACGTCGCAGTTGAGGGACCAGGCCCCCAGCTCTTCGGCGAAGCGGGCCCCGTGCAGCGGCAGGCTGGCGGTCAGGGCGCCGAGGCGCAGATCGGGCCTCAGACTGGCAAAGTGCGCCAGCTCGGGATGGTGGAAGGAGGAGATGACCCAGTGCGCCTGGGTAAAGCCAAGCTCGGCCTCGGCCCGACGGGTCAGGGCGGCCACCGGCTCGGCGGTGTGGGCGCCCTTTAGCTCGATGTGCAGTTCGCAGCGCCCCGCCACCAGTGCCATCACCTGCCACAGGGTCGGGATCCGCTCCCCGTCCCCCGCATCCAGGCTCGCCAGGTACTCCCGGGATTGCCCGGTCAGCACACCCTGGCCGTTGGTGCAGCGCTCCAGCCGCCGGTCGTGGAAGACCCAGAGCTCTCCGTCGGCCCACTGCACGTCCAGCTCGATGGCTTTGGCACCCAGATCCAGCGCCAGGCTCATCGCCTTGAGGGTATTCTCCGGGGCCAGGCCGCTGGCACCGCGATGGGCAATGATCTGCATGATGGCTCCTGTTGTCGTCTTTGGGGGCTTCATCCCCGGCTCATCCGGATGTCGATCTGCTGATGTGGCAGATGCATGCCGACCTGGCCGAGTTTCTCCAGGATCAGGGAATGTACCTCGTGCGTAATGGGCATCCGGTGATCCATGTTGTTGACGTAGAGCCGGATCTCGTAGATGAGGGCCGAGTCGGTGAACTCGATGAGGAACACCTCCGGGGCGGGCGTATCCAGCACCAGGGTGGACTCGCGCACGCTCTGCTCCAGCAGTTGCTGTACCTGCTTGGGATTCTGGGTCAGGCCGATGCGAATGCGCAAGCGGACCCGGGTGATGGCATCGGACAGGGACCAGTTGATGAATTGCTCGGTGATGAAGGCCTTGTTGGGGACGATGATTTCCTTCCTGTCCCAGTCCACTATGGTGGTGGCGCGGGTCTTGATCTTGGTGACGGTGCCGGTGAGATCCCGGATGGTGACGGTGTCACCCAGGCGGATCGGTTTTTCGAACAGGATGATGAGGCCGGAGACGAAGTTGGCGAAGATCTCCTGCAAGCCGAAGCCCAGCCCCACAGAGAGTGCTGCCACCAGCCACTGGGTCTTGGACCAGTCGATGCCGAGCATGGAGAAGCCGGTGAGGGCGCCAATCAGCAGTACCAGGTACTTGCTCACCGTGGTGAGGGCGAAGCCGGTGCCTGGGGAGAGGCTTAGATGCTGGAGCAGGGTGAGCTCCATCAACCCTGGCAGGTTGCGGGCGGTGACCACCGTCAGGATGAAGGCGAAGACGGTCAGCATCAGATCCTGCAGGGTGATGGCGGAGAGCTGCTCGATGCCGGCCACCTTGCTGCTCACCTGCCACACCTCGATGCTGCTGAGGAAGCTGAATGCCGAGTTGAGATCCGACCATTGCACCACCACCAGCATGGTGAAGCCCAGCATCAGCAGGGTGCGCACCAGGCCGAGGGACTGAGCGCTGATGGTATCCAGATCCAGCTCGGGCTCCTCCACCACATCGGGGATCTCGGAGCTGAGATCGTCCTCTTCCCGCTCCCGCTGCGCCAGGATCTCGGCCCGCTTCTGCTTGGCGCGATCGAAGGCGAGTCGGCGGCGCTGGATCAGCATCCAGCGGTGGGCCAGATAGTAGACGAGCAGGCAGCCGAGCCCCGCCAGCAGGCTCAGCTCCAGCTGGCGCAGCAGGGTGCGGGAGGTGTAGAAGTAGCCGAACAGGGCGCCCAGCACCGCCAGCAGCGGGGCCAGCATCAGGCTGTTCCAGATGAAGTGGTGCAGCAGATGGGGCTTGGTCATGTCTGCCTGACCCCAGGTGAGGGGCAGTTTTTCCCGGTTGAGGCGGGCAAAGAAGAGCAGCAGCCAGAGGGCCCCGATGATGAAGGCGAGGCGTCCCAGGGAGTCGTAGAAGGCGTGCTCCTGATAGCTGCTCGCCATGCCCTGCACGAAGAAGCTCGGGATCAGCACCAGCAGCAAGGTACGAAATTGTCCCCATACTCGCTGCACCCGCTCCTTCTGCCAGCGGAAGTGGAGGATGAGGATCCCCTTCTCCAGAGTGAGGTGGCGCGCCACCAGCAGGGCCAGCAGCAGGAACCAGATTTCACCCAGGCCCCGGGCCACCGCCACCGCGAAGGGATATTGCCAGGCGCCGTCCAGCAGGCCGTGCACCATGAGCACCATGGCGGGCAGCGGCAGGGCGGCGAGCACGGAGCGCACCAGCAACCGGCTGGTGAGGCTGAACTTGTCCTGGGTTACCTTGCCGATGCGCGGGGCAATGTACTGGCTGTATTGAATGAGGTGGCGGGCCAGTTTCAGCCAGCACCAGGCCAGCCCCAGCAGCCCGAGGCCAGCCAGGGTCAGGCTCAGGGGGTTGTTCTCGGCGATGGCCCTGGGCAGTTGCAGCCAGTTGGCCGGATTGAAGGCAAGGCCGAGGGCGGCCGGGACGCCGAGCAGCACCGCCGGGCTCAGGGGGCGCACGTCCGGCATCCAGAACAGATGGCTGGCGCTGAGTTCGCGGATCTCGTCGATCTTGCTGTTCTGGCGGCTGTAGAGCAGCTTGAGGCGGGTCTGCTCCTGAATGAGGGTATCGGAGGCATCGTTGAGCCGGGTCAGCAGTTGCCGTCTCGCCTTGAGCAGGTTGTCCAGCACGGCGCGCTGGGCCCTGTCCAGGGTGATGCCGTCTCCACTGAGCAGGCTGTTGCGCAGCTGGACCGGATCCTTCAGGGCATCCTGCTCGGTCTCGTACTGGTATTTGGCCATACGCGCCTTGACGATGGCTGACTCCAGCCGCTCCAGCGGGAAGTAGGCGGGCAGATCGGCCAGCTTGCTGCGCAGGTTCTCGCCGTAGGCGTTGCTTATCTGCAACCACTCCAGCTGTTCGCGCACCGAATTGACCAGCTCGTTGAGCCCGGAGAGGGAGGTGTCCACCCCCCGCTGCTCGTCCTGCACCCGTTCAATCTGGTCCTCGAGGGCCCCCAGTTGGAGGGAGAGGGCCTGGTTTTGCTGCTGCTGCTCCTGCAAGAGGGGGAGGTCAGAGGTGAGCTGGCGGCGCAGGCGTTCACTCTCGGCCAGGGCCTGCTCGGTCTTGTCCCGGCGCAGCTGGTTCTGCTGGGCAAGCAGACTGGTCTGCCACTCATCCTCGTCGGTGATGGCGAGGTTGAGCTCCTGCAGCTTGAGCTTGCCCAGATCGTTGCGCTGCTGGGCGGAGAGCTGCTCCAGCTCCAGCATCTGGATCCGGTCGGAGAGGCTCTGCTCCTTGAGGCGGGTGGCCAGTTGCTGGGCCTCCTGCAACCTGTCCGACTCGTTGCTGAAGCTCAGGCGATCGAGCAGGGAGCGGGTCTGGAGCAACTGCTTGCGCAACTCGTCGACCCGCTGGTGATACTCCTGGCCCGTGCTCTCCAGCTGGTTGAGGCTGTCGGTCACCGCCTGACGCTCCTTGCGCAGGTTGAGCTGGCGGTTGCTGCTCAGGCTGATGGCCTGGCGCAGGGCATCCTCCTTGAGGGAGGAGAGGGACGGGCGGGACTGGGGCTGATAGTTGTGCAGCCCCTCCTTGAGACGGGCGGACTCCTTGGGGTAGTCGATGAGGATCTGCTGGTAGGCCTTGCCCTGTTCCCGGTAGCGCTGGGCATCCCGGGCATATTGCAGCGCCTGCTGGTAGCTCTCCCGCAGTTGCTGGTTTTCCGGGGTATCCGTCTTGGGGACGCTTTGCAGCAGCTCCTCTACCTGAGTGATGGCATCATCGGCCTGGACAGCGGAGAAGGGGAACAGGCTGAGACAGAGCATCAGACAGAGCATCAGACAGAGCAGGCGTTGCAACATGGCGCACGTTTCCGTTCAGGAGAAGTCGCCCTAGCCTAAAGCAGGGGCCGGGGCGGGTAAAGCCCTCAAGATGATTGATCCACGGCACAAATAACGGGTGATCCGGGTCTTGTTTGGCTATTATTCTGGCCGTTCCCCTTCATTGAGCAATTTATGTCCTCCGTCGATCTGGGCACGGCCCCCCTTTCCCGCCTCTTCTTGCGTTACGTCACCCCCACGGTGGCCGCCATGCTGGTCACCGGCATCTATGTCACCATAGACGGCATCTTCGTCGGCCATATCCTGGGCCAGGACGGGCTGGCCGGCATGATGCTGGCGTACCCCATCTGCGCCGTGCTCTACGCGGTGGGGGCCCTGATCGGCATGGGATCTTCGTCGCTGGCCTCCTTCTATCTGGGCAAGGGGGAGCAGGCCAGGGCGCGCCACATCGTCGGCAATGCCCTGGTGATGGTGCTCATCGCTTCCGCGCTGCTCGCCTTCATTGGCATTCGTTACGGCAAGGCCATGCTTGTCTGGATGGGGGCGCAGGGGGTCATCTTCGACGCAGGCTTCGCCTATCTGCAGTGGTACGCCTGGCTCGGGGTGTTCGCGGTGCTCTCCATGGCCTTTACCGCCCTGCTGCGCAACGACGGGCGACCCGGCCTCACCACCTGGGTCCTGGTGGGGGGCGGCGTGCTCAACGTGCTGCTCGACTACCTGCTGATGGCGGTGATCCCCTGGGGGCTGGCGGGGGCCGCCATCGCGACCATGCTCTCCCAGGCGGTCACCGGAGGCCTGTGCCTGTGGCACTTCTTTACCCCCCGCAGCCAGTTGCGCATTCGCTGGGATACCCTGGTGCCCGACTGGCGGCTGATGGGGGAGACATTGCGACTCGGGGTGTCGAGTTTTCTGATGTACCTCTACCTCTCGGTGGTGCTAGCGCTGCACAACAAGGCGCTGCTCTCGGTGGGCACTTCGCTGCATGTGGCCGCCTATGGGGTCATCAGCTACAGCGAGGCCTTCTTCTATCTCATCTTCGAGGGGATCGCCATGGGCATCCAGCCCATCGCCAGCTTCAATGCCGGGGCGGGCAACTGGTCGCGAGTGCTGCGGGTGCGCAACCTGGCATTGGGAGTGACCATGGCGGTGGCACTGTGCGGGATGATCCCACTGTATCTGTGGCCAGAGGCAGTGGTTTATCTGTTTGCGGGGGACAATGCTGCCCTGTTGCCGGTGGCGACCCTCGGTATCTGGCTCTACTTCTGGGGGCTGCCCATGGAAGGCTTGCTGCTGGTGGGGGCCACCTATTTCCAGGCCATCAACCGGGCCCGCATCGCTTCCCTGCTCACCGGCGGCAAGTTGGTGCTGATCGGCGGTTTCCTGTGGGGCTTCTCCTCCCTGTGGGGAGTGGCCGGTGTCTGGCTGGCGCTGCCCACTTGCAGCACTCTGCTGGTCCTGGTGATGTGGCGGGCGATGAACAGGGAGGGGCGCCAGCACAGCGCTGCCTGAGATGTGGTCATGCGTCCATGAAAAAGGCAGCCTTGGCTGCCTTTTTCATTTTGAGTGCCCCTGCCTGTGGGCGGCAGGTCGCCGGCCTCAGGGCTTGAAGGCGCCGATAAAGATGGCGGGGTCGACGCGGGCGTCGTTGAGGCTGACGTTCCAGTGCATGTGGGGACCGGTGGCGCGGCCGGTGGCGCCGACCCGGCCGACGATGCCGCCGCGGGGCAGGCTCTGGCCCAGCTTCACGTCCACCTTCGACATGTGACAGAACATGCTGATGAGGCCCTGGCCGTGGTCGACGAACACCGTATTGCCGTTGAAGAAGTAGTTGCCGATGAGGATGACCTTGCCAGCGGCTGGTGCCTTGATGGGAGTGCCGGCTCCGACCGCGAAGTCGAGGCCGGAGTGGGGGTTGCGCTCCTCGCCGTTGAAGAAGCGGCGCAGCCCGAAGGGGCTGGAGAGCGGGCCCTGGACCGGCTTGTCAAACAGCAGGTTGCTCGGCTGAGCCGGGCTGAAGGTCTGGTAGGCGCGGGTCTGTTCGGCAAGCTCCCGGTTGATGCGGGTCATGTCTTCGGCCAGCGGATTGACCTGGCGGCTGTTCTTGAGCTTGATGTGCTGCTCACGGTAGTGCTTGGTGCCGACCTTGAAACTCAAGGTGCGGCCATCGCTGGTGGTCACCTGATGGGGGCCGGGCGCGCTCTTGAGCGGGATGCCGACGATGGCGATCCACGTCTTCCCGTCTTCCTGTACCACCAGCACAGGCTTGTCCTGATAGCGCACTGCGGGCGCCTTGGCCCCGCTTCCCAGTGGTACCACGGCCACGCCCCCCGGCACCGGGTGGTTGAGCAGGCGGCTGATAAACCCCGGTTCGGCGTGAAGCGCAGGGCTGCCGAGCAGCAGGAGAAGAAAGAAGAGGCGGCGCATGATGGCTCCATCGGATCAGGGGGAAAGCAAGAGGGGGGAGATGATGCCACATTCTGGCGGTGCTGTCCGTCAACCGTGGCCGATAAACTCATCGGCTGCGGCCCAGAAGGACGCAACGGACACGCCATTGCAGCGAGGTGAATGCTCTGGTTGCGGGTGCCCGCCTTCCCTTCGACCTTGCCAGCCTGAGCAGGGGCCGCTGCGCTACCGCATCTTGGGGGCGCTCGCGAGCGACAACCGCTTCATCACCACCAGCCTGGTCGAGGTCGGGGTGGGCATGGCCGGACAGGGGCCCTGACCCCTATTCCATTCGATACCGCCATCGCGGTACCCTACTCGGCGGCGACCCAGGTCACCGACTGCAAGATGAGGCTCTCCCCGACCCGGTTGCCGGGCCAGGTAGTACGCACCGGTCCCTACACCGGCACCATCATGGTCACGGTGAGCGTGCCCTGAGGAGACGCCGCTTCGCCCCTATTTTTCGACGAGGTCAATGATGAACAGTGACAGGGCCCTGCGCCGCGAACCCAAACGCCATGGCATAGGACAGGGCTGGATCTGGATCCGCACCGGATTCGACATCTTCAACAAGGGGATGGGGGCCAGCGTGGCCATGATAGTGCTCTGGTTTGTGGTGGGCATCGTGCTGGATCAGCTGCCGGCGGGGGGCTTGATCTCCCAGTTGCTCTACATGGTGTGGGGGGCTGGCTGGGTGGCGGTGGCGCGGCGGGGGCACCATGGGGAGGCGCTGCAGTTTGGCGACTTCTTTGCCGGTTTCCGCCATCGGTTGACCCCCTTGATGCTGGGGGGCCTGATGGTGCTCGGCCTCATCATGGGGATCCTGATGATCTGCGTGTTCCTGCTGCACCAGTGGGGACTCACCGGCCTGTTGTCCGCGGATCCGGGCTCCCTGGCGCTGACCCCGGAGCAGGCACAGGGCTTCCTCGTCTGCGCCCTGGTGGGATTGGCACTGTTCGTTCCCGTGCTGATGGCCATCACCTTCGCCCCCGCCCTTATCCTCTTCCATCAGGTCGGGGTCTGGCAGGCAGCCAGGCTCAGCTTCAAGGGATGTCTGCGCAACATGTGGCCCTTCCTCTGGTGGGGGCTGCTCGGGGCCGTGCTGATCTTCTTTGGCGCACTCCTGATGCTGGTGGGCCTGCTGGTGGTGCTGCCTGCCATCAACTACTCCATCTATGCCGCCTATCACGACATCTATCTGGAGGATCAGGAGGCCGAGGAGGGAGAGACCCCGGTCAAGGCATTCGGTTTCGAAGCCTGACCGGCACAGGATGGAGCAAAGAGGGGCCGCGAGGCCCCTTTTTTGTGCGGCTCGCAGGGATCAGAGAGAGGGAGGGGCTTCCTGCCACAGGGGATCGTCCGCCATCCGCTCCACGAGAAAGTCGAGGAAGCTGCGCAGCAGGGGGGACATCTGTTTGCGGGTGCCATAAACGGCATAGACGCCGAGGCGCTTGGGCTGCCACGGGGTGAGCAGGGGGACCAGGGCGCCGCTTGCCAGATGGGGGTGAACCGAGTAGGCGGGTTGCAGGCTGATCCCCGCCCCTTCCAGGGTGGCGGCCAGCAGCAGGTTGGAGATGTTGGCGCTGAGGTTGCCGCTCACCGGGACGGATTCGGGACCATCGGGCCCCAGAAACTCCCACAGGCTCTTGCCGAAATAGGTGTAGGTGAGGCAGTTGTGCAGTGCCAGATCCTGCACCTGCTGCGGCGGAGCATGGCGGGCCAGGTAGGCGGGACTGGCGCACACCACCGAGTGGCAGGTGCCGAGCCTGCGGGCCACCAGGTTGGGATCGAGGTCGTTGGTGATGCGCAGGGCGAGATCGATTCGCTCCTCCACCAGATTGACTGTCCGGTCCAGCAGCAGGATGTCGATCGCCGTGCCGGGGTAACGGGCCAGGTAGTCGTTCGCCGCCCCGACCAGCAGGGCTTCGGAGAGAGAGTAGCTGCAGGTGATGCGCAGTTGCCCCTTGGGGGCCTCGTCATGGCGGATGGCCAGGTGTTCCATCTCTTCCCCCAGGGCCAGCATGGCTCTGGCCCGGTTCAGCGCCTCTTCTCCTGGCCCGGTCAGGCTCAGCCGGCGGGTGGTGCGGTGCAGCAATCTGGCCCCCATCCAGCGTTCCAGCTCGGCCAGGTAGCGCGACACCATGGCACGGGACATCTCCAGTTTCTCCCCGGCGCCGCTTAGGCTGCCCTGTTCCACTACGCAGACAAAGACCCGCAATGCGGTCAGCCTATCCATCTTGTGCTCCTATATGCTCGATTTGTGCAACAGTGATGCGCCTATTATGCGGTATTTGTATCGATGGTGATGCAATAAACTGCGCTCATTCCATTAATCCACACCGATGAGCGTTATCTGATGAACAACACACTGCGTACCCTGACCCTGACCAGCCTCCTGATGACGGGTTCCGCCCTGGCGGCCCCCCTGACCGTGACCGTCTACAACCCCGGCGAGAAGGCCATCTTCCCCGTCTCCTCCTCACTGGTAACCGGTGACAAAGAGGCCATCCTGATCGATGCCCAGTTCGATGTGCAACATGGTCAGGCGCTGGTGGACATGATCAAGAAGAGCGGCAAGAAGCTGACCACTGTCTATATCAGTGCCGGTGACCCCGACTTCTACTTCGGTCTGGAACCCGTCATGGCTGCGTTCCCGGATGTCAAAGTGCTGGCCGACCAGCATGTGGTCGACCATATCAAGCAGACCAAGGATGCCAAGCTGAGCTACTGGGGTCCGATCCTGGGCAAGGATGCACCCAAGAGCCTGACCGTGCCGCAAGTGATGACGGCCAGCCACCTGACCCTGGATGGCGAGAAGATTGAAATCAAAGAGATGAACACCCCGAATGCCTACCTCTGGGCCCCTTCCATCAAGACGGCCTTTGGTGGTGTGCCGGTCTACAGCGGCGTGCACGTCTGGATGGCGGACAGCCAGTCCAATGCTGCTCGCAGCAACTGGGTCAAGGCGCTGAACAATCTGCTGGCGCTGAAACCCGAGCGCGTGGTGCCGGGTCATTTCCTGGGGACTGCGCCCAAGGGTACCGAAGCCGTGACCTTCACCCGTGACTACGTGCAGCGTTTTGAGCAAGAGCTGGCCAAGACCAAGCACTCCGGCCAGCTGATTGAAGCGCTGAAGAAGGCTTACCCCTCCCTGCCGGTCGATGATGGCCTGGCCATCGGTGCCAAGGTCAATACCGGCGAGATGAAGTGGTAACTCCCTGACGCCTACATCCCTGTGTTTTTTTCCGGGCCCGAGGGCCCGGTTTTTTATCCAGCCTTGAAGCGAGAATGATGATGAACGAAGCGCAAACAACCCTCCATTATGTCTATGACCCCCTCTGTGGCTGGTGCTATGGCGCCGCCCCCCTGCTGAAAGCCGCTGCCGAGATCCCGGGCCTTCGCATCGAACTGCATGGGGGGGGCCTCTGGATGGGCGCCAGGCGCCAGGCCATGGGACAGCCCCTGCGGGACTATGTGCGCCCCCATGACGAGCGCATCCATGCCCTCACCGGACAGCGCTTTGGTGAGCGCTACTTCAACGAGCTTCTGCTCAACGAGTCACTGCTCCTCGACTCCGAGCCGCCCATACGCGCCGTTCTGGCGGTGAGCGAGCTTGGCGGCGACGGCCTTGCCTTGTTGCACCGCATCCAGGAAACCCACTACCGGGATGGGGAATGGGTCGGTTCCCCGACACGGCTGGCGGCGCTCGCGCGGGAGCAGGGGCTGACACCGGAAGCATTCGCCCTGGCCTTTGGTCGGGTCGATCTTGTGGGCCATCTGGCCACAAGCCAGGCGTGGCTGCGCCGGCTCGGCGGGCAGGGGTTCCCGACCTTGGGATTGATGCAAGGGGAGCGCGTCGTTGCGCTGCCTGTCTCCTCCTATCTGGGAGAGCCAGCGGCGTTCGCGGATCACATCACCTCCCTGATGGGGTGAGTCTCTCGCCCATCGCCTGCGGCTTGTCAAAGGAGAGGGAGAGGGCAGACCCGTCTGCGCGCCTCCCTTGTCCCCCGCACCGTTCTTGTGCATGCTATCGGCCTCATTGAACGGCAGGATGCAGTACCTATGAACCTTCGCGATCTCGAATATCTGGTAGCGCTGGAAGAGGAGAAACACTTTCGCAAGGCAGCGGAGCGCTGCTTTGTCAGCCAGCCGACCCTGAGTGGCCAGCTGCGCAAGCTGGAAGATGAACTGGGAGTGATCCTCATCGAGCGCACCTCCCGCAAGGTGCTGTTCACGCCCGCCGGCGATGCCATGGCCCGTCAGGCGCGCAAGGTGCTCAAAGAGGCGCGAGAGCTCAAGAGTATAGGCCAGCACTTCGCCGAGCCCATGTCCGGCGAGATCCACATCGGTTTTATTCCCACCGTGGGCCCCTACCTGCTGCCCCACATCATCCAGGATCTGCGTGAACACTTCCCCAAGCTGGAGTTCTACCTCTACGAAGATCAGACCCAGGTGCTGCTCAAGCGGCTGGAGGAGGGGGAGCTGGATTGCCTCGTGCTGGCGGAGCTGGAAGGGATGGAGGGGTTTGGCGCCATCCCCCTCTATCAGGAGCCCATGTGGCTGGCCGTGCCCCAGCATCACCCGGAGGCGAGCGCCAAGGCGGTGCCCCTGCACAATCTCAAGGGCAAGAAATTGCTGATGCTGGCCGACGGTCACTGTCTGCGGGATCAGGCGATGGGTTTCTGTTTTGCCGCGGGCATCGGTGAGGATCAGCGCTTCAAGGGCACCAGTCTGGAGACCTTGCGCAACATGGTCGCCGCTGGCAGCGGCATGACGCTGGTGCCCAGGCTCGCCGTGCCCGCCAACCCGGAGGAGGGGGGCGTCAGCTATCGCCCGGTGATCAACCCCGTGCCGGGGCGCACCATCTCCCTGCTCTATCGTCACTACTCGGTGCGCCGTCCCTGCTTCAATGAGCTGGCGGCCCGCATCTCGAGTCTGATGAAAGCCCTGCTGGGCTGACGCAGCCCGCTCGTCATCCCGAAACAAAAACCGGCGCCTGGGCGCCGGTTTTTGTTGTTTCCAGTGGGACCTAGAAGATGTCGTCGGTGGAGACGGGACCGTCTGTGGTCGCATCGTCACCGCCATACACCTGGTTGCCATCGGAGATCTGGCTCGCGTAGCGGGTGGGCTCTGTGCCCTCTTTGAAGAACTCCTCCGTGGTACTGCCATCGGCGCGATTGGTCAGCAGACCGGTTTCACGATCGATGCGGACCTGCATGATCCCTTCGGGGACCGGCATCTTGCGTTCGGGCACCTGGTGCAGAGCCGTCTTCATGAAGTCAATCCAGATGGGCTGGGCGGCACCGCCGCCAAACTCGGCCCGGCCCAGACCGCGCTGGTGGTTGTCAAAACCGATCCAGGAGGTGGCCACCAGATTCGGGGTATAGCCGGAGAACCAGGCATCCCGGGATTCGTTGGTGGTCCCCGTCTTGCCCGAGATGTCGTGACGCTTGAGGTCACGGGCTGCCCGCCAGCCGGTACCACGCCAGCCATTGCCACCCCAGATGGCGGTGGTCAGGGTGTCGGTGATGAGGAAGGCGCTCTGGGCACTGATGGTCTGCGGTGCCATGTTGTTGGGCACGACAGGATCGATGGGGCACTGGGCCTTCCAGTCTGCCGTGGTATTGGCATAGGCATCCGCGCTGTCGAGACCGGCGGCGGCCAGCACGCCGCAGTCGCGGCAGGCAGCGGCCGGGTTGGCCTCGAACAGGGGGGTGCCGAAGCTGTCGGTCACTTCGGTGATGAAGTAGGGGGTGACCTGGAAGCCGCCATTGGCCAGCACCGAGTAGCCGCGCACCACTTCCAGCGGGGTAAACTCCGCCGCACCCAGCGCCAGGGATTCGTTGGCGGAAATGTGATCACGGGCGAAGCCGAAGCGGGTCAGGCCGTCGATATAGGTATCCAGCCCGATGGCGCGCATCAGGCGGACCGACATCACGTTCTTGGACTTGGCAAGGCCGAGGCGCAAGGTGGTCGGCCCTTCATAGATGGCGGGCGAGTTCTTGGGCTGCCACATGGGGCCCTTGGCAGGATCCCACTGGTTGATCGGTGCATCGTTGATGAGGGACGCCAGGGTATAGCCCTGCTCCAGCGCGGTGGCATAGAGGAAAGGCTTGATGTTGGAGCCGACCTGACGACGGGCCTGATCGACCCGGTTGAACTTGGAGAGCTCGAAGCTGAAGCCGCCGACCAGGGCCTCGATGGCGCCGTCTTGCGGGTTCATGGCCACCAGGGCGGCGTTGACGTCGGGGATCTGGGAGAGCAGCAACTCTTCCCCTTTCTCCCTGACCCAGATCTGGGCGCCGACTTTGAGTACATCCCGCGCCGATTTCGGGGCAAAGCCCTGGCGATCGTCGGTGATGAAGGCACGCGCCCACTTGATGCCATTCCAGCCCAGTTCGGCCTGTTTGCCATTCTTGAGCACCAGGGTGGCGCTCTTGTCGCCGAGCTGGGTGACCACGGCGGCCATCAGGGGCTGATAGGTCGGCTGCTTGGCCAGATGGGCCATGATCTGCTCGTAGTCCCAGGCCGTTTCACCGGCTTTCCACAGCAAGGCGGTCGGGCCACGGTAGCCGTGGCGGGTGTCGTAGTCGAAGACACCGTCCAGCAGCGCCTGATGGGCGGCGCGCTGACGCTTGGCGGTGACGGTGGTGTAGACGTGCAGCCCCATGGTGTAGGCATCTTCACCAAACTGCTCCACCATCTTCTGGCGCACCATCTCGCTCAGATAAGGGGCGTTCAGCGTGGTCTCAGCACCGTGAAAACGGGCCTTGATCGGCATCTTGGAGGCTTCGTCATACTGGGCCTGGGTGATTTTGCCGGTTTCCAGCATGCGACCCAGTACCACGTTGCGGCGGGCGAAGGCGCGCTCCGGGGAACGGATCGGGTTCAGCATGGAGGGTGCCTTGGGGAGACCCGCGATGATGGCGATCTCGTCCAGGGTGAGATCCTTGACCTCCTTGCCGAAGTAGACCTGGGCGGCCGCGCCGACCCCGAATGCCCGGTAGCCGAGGGGGATCTTGTTGAGATAGAGGGTGAGGATCTCGTCCTTGGAGAGGTTCTGCTCGATACGCCAGGCGAGGAACACTTCCTTGATCTTGCGTACCAGGGTCTTCTCGTTGCTCAGGAAGAAGTTGCGAGCCACCTGCTGGGTAATGGTACTGGCGCCCTGGCGCGCCTGGCCGGAGACGGCCCAGACGGTGGCGGCACGGATGATGCCGATGGGGTCTATGCCCGGGTGCTCATAGAAGCGGGCATCTTCGGTGGCGAGTACGGCATCGATCATGGACTGGGGTATTTCGTCCAGCCGCAGGGGGATGCGACGAATTTCGCCAAACTGGGAGATCAATTCCCCGTCCCGGCTGTAGACCTTCATGGGGGTAGCCAGTTTGACATCGCGCAGGGCGCTGACATCCGGCAACTGGGGCTTGATGTAGAAGTAGATGCCGATGAGGCTGGCAACGCCCAGCACAGCACCCAGCATCATGACAATAAACAGGCGAACGAGCCATTTCAGCATGGAAGAACTACCAATCGTCTTAAAATTAGCCAACGGGCGCAGAGTATAGCCTTTTTACCCTCGCGGATTCGAGGTTTTCCTGTCCGCAAACAGGCGACCCCGAGAAGAGGCGGGAGGGTAGCACTCTAGGGCACAATTACCAAGGGGGCCGCAATCAAGGCCGAAAGGAGAGGGACGTCAACTTTTGACACAAACTTTATGACATTGATAGATAGAGCATTATATTGAGTTAAGCCGTCACATCATGACGCGCTGTCCTACAATAATACCAATCGGATTAAACATTAGGTCAGTTTTATCCAATCTCGGCTACAAAGTGACATCACCCGCTCCACATCGGCAATAAAGTGCTTCCAGGCCGATGTGCAGGCATCAAGGATGTCGTC
>NZ_JBLUXC010000039.1:0-43390 GCF_048276795.1 Aeromonas sp. PS2Canimalfood6 | reverse complement strand
GCCCTGTCGATGGAGGCGCATTATAGGGAGCGAATTCGTTCTGGCAACCCCTCCCCTGCAATAAAATTGCAAAAATCGGCACTTTTTTAGTTATTCATATCCAGGCACAGCTTTTATACAAACTTATCCACAGAAACCGGTGTCATCTTGCTAGAATGGCCGAAAACAAGGAGGCCAAGATGGACTTGCGACTGAGACCTTACAAGGGAAAATGCCCGCAACTGGGCAAACGGGTATATGTAGATCCCTGTGCCACCCTGGTGGGGGATATCCAGCTGGGTGACGATGCCAGCATCTGGCCCATGGTGGCCGCCAGAGGGGACGTCAACCATATCCGCATCGGTGCCCGCAGCAACATTCAGGACGGCACAGTGCTGCACCTGACCCGCAAGAGTGCCAGCAACCCCGGCGGCTATCCGCTGCTGATAGGTGAGGATGTCACGGTCGGTCATAAAGCCATGCTGCACGGTTGCACCATAGGCGACCGGGTGCTGGTCGGCATGGGGGCCATCCTGCTGGATGGGGTGATCGTTGAAGACGATGTGATGATCGGGGCGGGCAGCCTGGTGCCACCAGGCAAGCGGCTCGAGGCCGGCTTTCTTTATATGGGCAATCCCGTCAAGCAGGCCCGCCCTCTCAAGCCGGCCGAGATCGCCTTCCTGAAGACCTCGGCCGACAACTATGTGCTGCTCAAGGATGAATACCTGCAAGAGGCCTGACCCTGCAGCCACAAACAGGAAGCCCGGCATCATGCCGGGCTTCTCTTCTTATATAGCTATGTGACCATCAGGCAGGATCAGTGGGCCTGATCCCAGTTGTCACCGGTGCCCGCTTCCACCACCAGCGGCACATACAGTTCGGCCGCACCCGACATCTTCTCCTTGATGAGGCCGATGTACTCTTCCAGCTTCTCTTCGCGGATCTCGAACACCAGTTCATCGTGTACCTGCATCAGCATGCGGATCGACTCGTCTTCAATCCCACGGATCCAGTCATCCACGTTGATCATGGCGCGCTTGATGATGTCGGCGGCCGTACCCTGCATAGGTGCGTTGATGGCGGCCCGTTCGGCAGCTTTACGCAGGCCGGCGTTACGGGACTTGATGTCCGGCAGATAGAGGCGGCGACCAAACAGGGTTTCGACATAACCCTGGGCCTCCGCCTGCTGGCGAGTGCGCTCCATGTACTCCAGCACCCCCGGGTAGCGTTCGAAGTAGAGATCCATGTACTTCTGCGCTTCGGCGCGACCGATACCCAGCTGCTTGGCCAGACCGAAGGCGCTCATGCCGTAGATGAGACCGAAGTTGATCGCCTTGGCGCTGCGACGCATGTCGCTGGTCACCGCATCGAGCGCGACGCCGAACACCTCGGCGGCGGTCGCCTTGTGGATGTCCTTGCCCTCGGCAAAGGCGGTCAGCAGCCCCTTGTCACCGGAGAGGTGGGCCATGATGCGCAGCTCGATCTGGGAGTAATCCGCCGCCACCAGCTTGTAACCGGCGCACGGAATGAAGGCCTGCCGAATGCGGCGCCCCTGTTCGTTGCGCACCGGGATGTTCTGCAGGTTGGGGTCGGTTGACGAGAGTCGACCGGTCGCCGCCACCGCCTGGTGATAGGAGGTGTGCACCCGCCCGGTCTGCGGCTTGATCATCAGCGGCAGCTTGTCGGTGTAGGTGGACTTGAGCTTGGCCAGCCCACGGTGCTCCATCAGCAGACGCGGCAGCTCATAGGTCTCCGCCAGCTCGGCCAGCACCTCTTCCGCTGTGGATGGCGCTCCCTTGGGGGTCTTTTTGATGATCGGCAGCCCCAGCTTGGTGAAGAGGATTTCACCCAGCTGCTTGGGCGAGGAGAGATTGAACTCCTGCCCGGCCAGCTCGTGGGCCTGCTTCTCCAGCTCTGCCAGACGCACTTCGATCTCCTGGCTCTGCTGATGCAGCAGCTTGGGCTCGATGGTGGTACCGAGTCGCTCCATCCGCGCCAGCACCGGCAGCAGCGGCAGTTCGATCTCGCTGAACACCTTGGCAAGGCCCGGCTCGGCAGAGAGCTTGCCCCACAGTGCCTGATGCAGACGCAGGGTGATGTCGGCATCTTCCGCCGCGTAAGGAGCCGCCTGCTCCAGTTCGATCTGGTTGAAGGTGAGCTGCTTGACCCCCTTGCCAGCAATGTCCTCGAACGAGATGGTCTCGACGTTCAGATACCTGCGGGCCAGGGAATCCATATCGTGGCGGCTGGCGGTAGAGTTGAGCACATAGGACTCGAGCATGGTGTCGTAGGCGATACCCTGCAGCTCGATACCGTGGTTGAGCAGCACGTTGCGATCGTACTTGAGGTTCTGCCCCACCTTGAGACGGGCCGGATCTTCCAGCAGCGGCTTGAGCTTGCCCAGCACCAGCGCTTCGCTCAGCTGGACAGGCGCTCCCAGATAATCATGGCCGAAGGGCACGTAGGCCGCCTTGCCCGGCTCGATGGCAAAGGAGACGCCAACGACGCGCGCTTCCATATAGTCGAGACTGGTGGTCTCGGTGTCGAAGGCAAACAGCGGCGCCGCCTGCAACCGTGCCAGCCACTCGTCGAATTCGGCCTCATCCAGGATGCAGCGATAGTCGGTTTCGATGGCGGCTGCCGGGGCGGCGCCTTCCTCATCACTTTCGGCTTCGCTCTCCTCAGCGCCACCGGACTCCAGCTCTTTGATCAGGTTGCGCAGCTCATACTCGCGATAGACCGCCAGCAGAGCCTCTTTGTCGATGGGGCCAAGCTGCAACTCTTCCAGGCTCTGTTCCAGCGCCACGTCGGTCTTGATGGTGGCCAGCACATAGGAAAGGCGCACCTGCTCTTCCTGCTCGCGGAACTTGTCGGCGAACGCCTTGGAGCCACGGAAGCCGAGCGCCGCCACCTTGTCGAGGTTGGCGGCGATCTCGTCGATGCTGCCTATCCCCTGCAACAGAGCCAGTGCGGTCTTCTCGCCGACACCTGTCATGCCCGGAATGTTGTCCACCTTGTCCCCCATCAGCGCCAGGTAATCGATGATGAGCTCGGGCGGTACGCCGAACTTCTCGATCACCCCTTCCCGATCGGTCTTCACATCCTTCATGGTGTCGATCAGGGTGACATGGTCGGAGACCAGCTGCGCCATGTCCTTGTCGCCGGTGCTGATGAGCACAGGCAGCTGTTTCTCGGTCGCCTGACGGGCCAGGGTGCCGATCACGTCGTCGGCCTCCACCCCTTCGACCATCAGGAAGGGGAAACCCATTGCCTTGATCATCTGGTGGATAGGAGCGACCTGGCTGCGCAGATCGTCCGGCATGCTGGCGCGTGTTGCCTTGTATTCGGGATAGATGTCGTCACGGAAGGTCTTGCCCTTGGCGTCGAACACCACGGCCACGTGGCAGTCGGGGTACTGCTTGCGAAGGCTGCGCATCATGTTGGCCATGACACGGACGGCGCCGCTAGGCAAGCCGGTCGAGGTGCGCAGATCGGCCTGCTGCGAGGCAAAGAAGGCGCGGTAAAGATATGAAGAGCCGTCGACCAGAATAAGAGGATTGCTAGAGGCCATGAAAATCGTCCTGCCAAGAATAAACAGCCGCTAGGATGCCACAGGGCCCGCACCACACCAAGGGGACACCCACCATCACCCCGGCGCACCGGTGGGGTACATTGCTGTGGATAACTCTGTGCTCAAAAATGGCGCCATTGCATCACGGCCGTGACAAAGCTGTGGATTAAAACAAAAAATATCTTTTAAAACATTACGTTGAGATCATAAAAACTCAACATGACGCACGCATCATGATCTCGATCAATGTGGAAAAAAATTCAAGAGGGGTGCTGAGGCAGGATCCAAAACGAAACAATCCTAGCACAGGGAGATGACTTGACCAGCGGAGGTCGAACGATAACCATACAAAAGTACAACAATCTACCCTGGCTCACATTTTCAACAACGAGGAGTCTGTCATGAAAAAAGTGGCCGTGATCTTGAGTGGTTGTGGCGTGTTTGACGGCGCCGAAATCCACGAGGCCGTCATCAGCCTGCTGGCGCTGGCCCGTCAGGGGGCATCCGTTCAATGCTTCGCCCCCAATGTCCCTCAGCTTCATGTCATCAATCACCTGACCGGCGAGGTCAGCGAGGGAGAGAGCCGCAACGTGCTGGTCGAGGCGGCCCGCATCTGCCGCGGCCAGATCAGGGATGTGGCTGAGCTGGATGCGGCCGATTATGACGCCCTGCTGGTACCCGGCGGTTTTGGCGCAGCCAAGAATCTGTGCGACTTCGCCATCAAGGGAGCAGAGTGCCGCATCCAGCCGGATGTGCTGAAGGCTTGCCAGAGCTTTGCCAGAGCCGGCAAACCGGCCGCCTACATCTGCATCGCACCGGCCATGATCCCGCTCATCTATGGGGCAGGCACCCTGGCCACCATTGGCAACGACGAGGGCGCCGCCAACGCCATCGAAGCCATGGGTGGCAGTCATCTCGACTGCCCGGTGAGCGAATTCGTGGTGGATCAGGAGCGCAAGGTCATCTCCACCCCTGCCTACATGCTGGCCAACAATATTGTGGAGGCGGCGGACGGCATCGAGAAGACCGTCAAACAGCTGCTGGCACTCTGATTGCCCGGCAGACCAAAACAAGCGGGCCGCTCAAGGAGCGGCCCGCTTTCATTCCGGTCAATCTAGACGGGATCAGATGGCATCGCCCATCTGGTCCATCTTGCCCAGCAGGGCACGCAGACGCTCTTGCCAGGCAACGTGCTCGTTGCGCAGTTGGTGGTTCTCGTCTTGCAGCTTGCTGTTCTGCTCTTTCAGCTCGTCCAGCTCCATCTTCAGCAGGGAGATGTTGTCGACGGCGGATTGTACTTTGGATTCGAGTTGCTCAAGGACTTCTAGTGACATATGCATACCTGTATGTTCAATTGCGATGCCCCACAGAGGGCGATTCAAGCGCGTGGAGCCAGCATACCCTGATGCGCTCGGCACAAACAAGCCAGTACGTTGCAAAATGCGCCCTGCGGCCCGGTATTGCTTAAATATGCGTCGGTTTTTCTCGCAGGCAGCAGGAACCTCGATCCCGAGCATTCGCCGTGGCACAACCCGCCCTCCTGCCGATGCCGCCATCAGCCATGCAAGGCGATGAAGCCCCCCATCATCAGACAGGCCACGGCGTACATCAACAGGCCGTAGAGCAGGTTCCAGCGCAGCAGCAGCCCGGCGCTCAGGTTGTAGCGGGACGCCAGTGCCAGATTGGAGCCGGAGAGCGGGCTCGTCCCGGTCGCCAGCCCCCACCCCATGAGGAAGCACATGCCAAGCAGGCTGGGATCCGGTGCCAGCGGCCAGAGCAGCGGCGCCACCCCCGAGATGCTGATGAGAGGATGCACGCCCACTATGGCCACCAGGAAGATCAGCAGCAGGGTCAGGCAGGCTTCCAGCCAGCCGAAGTGGTTGAACAGCGGCAGGCCGTGGCCACTGCCAAAGTCCAGTACTGACAGCGCGCTGTTGATGCCAGCCGCCAGCAGGCCGGCCCCCAGAAACAGCACAAGCTGGCCACCGATGGCCGGGAAGCGCTCCACCACCTGGCGCTTGAGAGCAGCCCCTCGCCCCGCTTGCGGCATGAACAGCAAGGCCAGCAAGGGCGCCACCAGGGCGATCACCGCCAGAATGCTGAGTCCGGGCCAGAAACGGTGGATCACCAGCACCAGCAGTGCCAGAGTGACCGGTAGCCCCAGGGTCTGGAGCCGCAGCGGATAGCCTTCAAAGGTTTCCACACCGAGTCGCTCTACCTGCCAGGCCGTCAGCCCCATGGCCAGCAAGGCCGCCAGTATGCCAAAAGGCAGTATGCTGCCCAGTTGCAGACCCGGTGCATAGGTGAGGGCCACTGCCATGGCGACGAAGAAGGGGGACCAAAATGCAGCCGCACAGAAGATCCGGCTCAGCACCATGACCTGACGCCGCTCCAGCGTCCCGTTGCGCTCCAGCCGATCGCCGATGATGAAGAGCACCGAAAGATTGATGACGGCCCCCAGTAGATTGAGGCTGGCCATGGTGCTCCACAGCCCCTTGCGACCGGACCAGGAGGCGGTGCCGGTCAAGAGACCGGAGGTAGCCAGATTGAGGGTGCTCACTGCGGCAAACATGGTCAGCATGTTGATGTTCGGCAAGAGCCAGTCACCTGGGCTGAGGCTGGCCCCTCGCCACCAGGAAAAGAGCAGCAGCAGGAGCGCCGCGCCGTAGAGGGCCAGCGCCTGGCGCCGTGCGGCCCCCACCAGCCAGGGCCAGGTGAGCAGGGAGGCGGCCCAAGCCGCGATGGCGGCGGGCCAGGGGGAGAAGTCCAGATAAAGGTGCAGCAGGTTGAGCAGCCACATCCCCAGGATCAGAAAGCCTGACCAGCGCTTGACCATACAACGGCCTCGGTCAGGGGATCAGAGGCACTGATCCATGTCCAGGGAAGGTTTGTCGCACTCGGGGCGGCCCACAATCCTGGCGGGCACGCCAGCGACCGTGGTGTGAGACGGCACCGGGTTGATCACCACGCTGCCAGCACCGATCTTGGCGCCGACGCCCACCTCGATGTTGCCGAGGACCTTGGCCCCCGCCCCTATCATCACCCCTTCCCGGATTTTGGGGTGACGATCGCCACTCTCCTTGCCGGTCCCCCCCAGAGTCACACTCTGAAGGATGGAGACGTCGTTCTCGATGACGGCGGTTTCCCCGACCACGATACCAGTGGCATGGTCAAACATGATGCCCTTGCCGATGCGGGCGGCCGGGTGTACATCCACGCCGAACACCACGGAGATCTGGTTTTGCAGATAGAGCGCCAGGGCACGGCGTCCCTGACGCCACAGCCAGTTGGCCACCCGATACCCCTGAAGAGCATGGAATCCCTTGAGGTAGAGCAGCGGGGTGGAGAAGAGGTCGACCGCCGGGTCGCGATCCTGCACCGCGCAGATGTCGGCGGCCACTGCGGCCAGCAGCTCGGGTTCGCTGCGCAGGGCCAGCTCGATCACTTCCCGCAAGGCGATGGCAGGCATGGTGGTGCTGTCGAGCTTGTTGGCGAGCTGGAAGCTCAGCGCCGAGCGCAAATCCCGGTGATTGAGAATGGTGGAATGAAAGAAGCTGGCCAGCATGGGCTCCTGGGCCGCCATGCTCTGCGCTTCCTGCTGAATTTTTTGCCAGGTTCTGGCAACCAGATCATCCATGTTGCAGCCTACTGTTGTTCAGGGTGAGTGCTTTGTCGTTCTTTTGTCAGCACCGAGATGGGGTCCATGTGAATGATCACATCCATCCGCTCGAAGGCCTGGCGGACGGCCAGTTCAGCCTCGTCGGCTATCTGATGGGCCCTGACCAGAGGCAGTTGATCATCGAGTTCCAGATGCAACTGCACGAAACGGGTCGGCCCGGATTGGCGGGTACGCAGGTCATGTACGCCATGCACCCCCTCTACGGCGCAGCAGAGGGCCATTATTCTCGCTTGTTCCTCCTCTGGCAACTGACGATCGAGCAGGGCCTGCACCGATTCGTAGCCGATATGGACAGCCCCCCACACCAGGAACAGACCGATCAGAATGGCAAACAGGCCGTCGGCCCAGTACCACCCCTGCCCCGCCAGCACCAGTGCCACCAGCACGCCGCCATTGAGCAGCAGGTCGGAACGGTAGTGCAGCATGTCGGCCTTGATGGCCACACTGTTGGTCTTGCGGATGACAAAGCCCTGGAAGCTCACCAGCAGCAGGGTCAGCACGATGGAGCCGACGCTGACCCAGATCCCCGCCTCCAGGCGCACCACGGGCACCTGATTCAGCATCGACGAGATGCCGTGCATCACCAGCAGCAGGGCGGACCCCGAGATGAAGGCCGACTGCACCAGACCCGCCAGGGACTCCGCCTTGCCGTGGCCGAAGCGATGCTCTTCGTCGGCAGGGGCCAGTGCATAACGGATGGCCAGCAGATTGATGAGAGAGGCGCTGATGTCCATGAAGGAATCGGTCAGGGATGCCAGCAGGCTGGATGAATCCGTCATCAGCCAAGCGATCAGTTTGCCCAGGATGAGCAGGGTGGCGGTGGTCACAGCGGCCATGCTGGCCAGGGTAACCCAGCGGGAATAGTGTTGGTGGCTCAAAACCGGCTTTCCTCCGACGCGTAAAAACTTATTATACCCTGACCCGGACGTCAGTTTGGCGTGCAAAATCAACAGAGTGACTCCCAGATGAACAAAATACTCCTGGTCGACGACGATCTCGAACTGACCCAGCTGCTCACCGAAATCCTGACCCTGGAGGGGTTTGAGGTCACCGTCGCCGAGGATGGGGAAGAGGGATTGCAGCGACTGGCAGAACAGGCTTTCGACCTGGTGCTGCTGGACGTCATGATGCCCAGACTCAACGGTTTCGCCATGCTGACCCGGCTGCGCAAGACCCACGACACCCCGGTGTTGATGCTGACCGCCCGTGGCGACAGCCAGGATCGGGTCAACGGGCTGGAGGCCGGTGCCGACGACTATCTCGCCAAGCCGTTCGACGACAGGGAGCTGCTGGCCCGGGTGCGTGCCATCCTGCGTCGGACCCAGAGCCAGGCTCCCCAGCGCGGAGCCCCGGACGAGCTGAGATTCATGGATCTGGTGCTGCAGCCCGGCCTGCAACAGGCTCGCTGCGACGATCAGTTGCTGGAGCTCACCGCCACCGAGTTCGGCCTGCTGGAGTGCCTGCTGCGCAATCCGGGCCAGATCGTCAGCAAAGGCCTGCTCTCCGAGCAGGTGCTGGGCAAGAAGCTCGAACCCTTCGATCGGGCCATCGACATGCACCTGAGCAACCTGCGCAAGAAGCTGCCGGAGCGGGCTGACGGCCAGCCCCGCTTCAAGACGGTGCGGGGACGAGGCTACCTGTGGCTGGAGCAGGCATGAAATCGGCCCGCACCTTCAACGGCCTTTCCACCCAGATCTTCCTCTGGTTCTGGTTCATCCTGCTACTGGTCGTGGCCGCGGTGGTGATCCTCCCCACCCTGGACCCCCGCAACATCATCCCGCTGCCGGCCCACGAGATCACCCGTCTCAACAACAACCTGGCGGCGCTGCAACGGGGCGCGGATCCCGAGCAGGATTTCGATCTGGCCAAGGCCATCGATGCCGCGGGCCTCTTGCCGGTGGACAACATCTATCTACGCGATGCCAAGGGGCAGATGCAGTCCAGCACCCGGCTGAGCAAGTTCGTGATCCGTTTCATGCTCGACTCGGACAACCCGGCCAAGCCCATGCTGGGCAGCGAACACCAGCGCGCCATCGCCGGCCCCTTCCAGATGGTCCATCACGGCCAGACCTATCACGTCTATTTCGGTCTGAACGTCGAAAACTCCTACCTGTTCCTCTTCATCCAGATCCTGGATCACCCCATCCAGATCCTGGGCATCGCCATGCTGGTCAGCACCCCGCTCTGTCTGTTGCTCGCCTGGCGCCTGACCCGCCCCATACTGCAGTTGCAGCAGTCGGTCTCCCAACTCGCCCAGGGCAACCTGGAAATACAGATCCCCAACCTGGGGCGGCGCGACGAGATAGGCCAGCTGGCCGAACATGTCAGTCGCATGGTCGATACCCTCAAGGACATGATCCAGAAGCAGAAGCAGCTGCTCTCCGACATCTCCCACGAGCTGCGCAGCCCCCTGACCCGCATCCAGCTCGCACAGGCGCTGATCCGCCGCAAGCAGGGGGACAGCGCCGAGCTGGCGCGCATCGAAGGGGAGATAGCCCGGCTCGACAAGCTGATAGGGGATCTGCTGGATCTGTCGCGGGTGCAGCAACATGTGGAAGCGCCGGTGACGCTGCCCCTGGCGGAGCTGCTGGAGCCCATCCTGGACGATGCCATGTTCGAGGCAAACCAGAACGGCAAACAGCTCAGGCTCCCTTCCCTGCCCGCCGAATCCCTCACCATGTGGCCGGAGCTGCTGGCACGCGCCCTGGAAAATCCCCTGCGCAACGCCCTCAAGTATGCCCGCGAGTTCATCAAGGTGGACTGGTACCGGGAGGGACGGGAATGGGTGATGACCATACGGGATGACGGCCCGGGCGTGCCGGTGGAGCAGCAGCCCCGGTTGTTCCTGCCCTTCTTTCGGGTGGACGATGCCCGCAACGCCAAGACCGGGGGCACTGGTCTCGGCCTTGCCATCGCCGCCGAGGCGATCCAGCGTCATGGGGGGACCATCCGGGCCAGCAGCAATCAGCCGACCGGACTGGTCATCACCATCCGTCTGCCCATGCCCTGACCTCCCCCTTTTCATCGGCACGGGTGCTGGGTATGCTGGCGCCCGTTTCGCACCAGCCCAGGATCCTTCCATGCTCGATATCGTGCTCTACCAACCGGAAATCCCCCCCAACACCGGCAACATCATTCGCCTCTGCGCCAATACCGGCTACCGGTTGCACCTGATAGAGCCCCTGGGGTTCGAGTGGGATGACAAGCGGGTCAAGCGGGCCGGGCTCGACTATCACGAGTTTGCCGACGTCAAGCGCTGGCCTGACTATGAGGCGTTTCTGGCGGCCGTCGCCCCCCAACGGGTCTTTGCCTGCACCACCAAGGGACGCACCGCCCACTCGGCGGCCCGGTTTGCCCCCGGTGACGCCCTGCTGTTCGGGCCCGAGAGCCGAGGCCTGCCCATGGAGATCATCGAGAGCCTGCCATTCGAGCAGCGGCTGCGCATTCCCATGCTGCCCCAGAGCCGCAGCATGAATCTGGCCAACGCCGTCGCGGTGTTCGTCTACGAGAGCTGGCGGCAGTTCGACTATTCAGGCTCGCTCTGACCGCTGACGATATTGGCAAGACGGCCAGGATTCAGACCGACTACGCCGTCCCCTGCCCCGCCAGCAGCCGTCCATCACGCTCCAGTCGCCAGCAGAGCCAGCCCAGCGTCAGGCCACGACCGGCCATCAAGGCACTCATGGCGGCCCACAGGGCCGCCACACCCCATCCCTGGCAGAACCACCAGATGGGAAAGAAGCCGGCAAACACCGCCACCAGCATGCTGTTGCGCATCTCCCGGGCCCGGGTGGCGCCGATAAAGACCCCGTCCAGCAGGAAGCACCAGACCGCCAGCAGCGGCATGGCCACCAGCCAGGGGAGCTGACGTTGCGCCTCGGCGATCACCGCCGGTATGTCGGTAATGTGGCGGATGAGCCAGTGTCCCCCCAGGGCAAACGAGAGGGTGAATGCCAGGGCGATCAGCAGCGCCCAGCCCAGATTGAGGACGATGGCCTCCCGCAGCAGCGGCCGATCACGCCGCCCGATGGCACGCCCTACCATGGCTTCCACCGCATAGGCAAATCCATCCAGCCCGTAGGAAATCAGCATCAGGAAATTGAGCAGCACCGCATTGGCGGCCACCGCCACATCCCCCAGCCTGGCCCCCTGCAGAGTCATGAACACGAAGCAGAGTTGCAGGCAGAGGGAGCGGATGAAAATATCCCGGTTCAGGGCGAGCAGCCGCAGCAGGGCCGGCCACTGGCGCCAGCGCTGCCAGGCGTTGTGCCACACCCCGGGATCAAGTCGGCGCAGATGCCGGCTCACCAGCCAGAACCCCACCCCGAGCGTGCTGTAATCCGCCAGCAGGGAAGCTGCGGCCACCCCTTTCACCTGCCAGCCCAATCCCAGCACGAACCAGGCATCCAGCACCATGTTGACGAGATTGCCCAGGATCAGCAGCAGCATGGGACTGCGTGCATCCTGCATGCCCAGCAACCACCCCATGATGACCAGATTGCACAAGGCCACCGGGGCGCTCCAGACCCGCACCGACACATATTGACCGGCATAGGTCTGTACCTCGGAAGAGCCGCCGCCGAGGGCGATGATGGCAGGCAGGAACGGCAACAACAGGAGCAACAGCATCATGCCCAGTCCGATCGCCAAGCCCAGGGCCCGCGCCAGGGTGTCGAGCTGCCCTTCGGCATGGGCTGCACCCTGAGCCTGGGCAGTCAGCCCTGTGGTGGACATGCGCAGGAAGCCAAGCAGCCAGAACAGCAGATTGATGAAGGTCGCACCGACCGACACGCCCCCCAGAAACCAGGCCTGGCCAAGATGACCGATCACCCAGGTGTCCACCAACCCCAGCAAGGGCGTGGTGACGTTGGAGAACACCATGGGCAGGGCCAGGACGAAGACGGCTCTGTGGCGGCGAGGATCCTTCAGCCAGGCGGGAATCAGCATGGTGCGCGCCGGGATCACTCGCCAGCCAGCCGCACGATGCGCGCGAAGTCGGCCACCATGGCCTGCATGTCCACGTGGGGCACCTCACCCGGTGCCACTTTGGGTCGGAAGGTGGCCACCAGCTTCCCCTCGGGGTTGATCAGCACGATGGAGGCGGAGTGGTCGATCAGGTAGTCCTTGCGATCCCCTTCCACGATGGAATAGACCAGCCCCAAATTGCGGACCAGAGGAAAGAGGGCACTGTGAGGTGCGGTCGCCGCCTTGAACTCGGGCTCGAAGAAGGCGGTATAGCTCTTCAGGCGGGCGCTGTCATCCCGCTGGGGATCCGCCGAGATGAATACCACCTGGCTAGTGGGGGCTATCTTCTTCAACGCCGGATAGACGCTGCGCAGATCCGCCAGCGTGGTCGGACAGACATCCGGGCAGTAGGTGTAGCCGATGAACAGAAAGCTCCAGTGTCCCGTCAGGTTGGCAGGGGTAAAGGGCTGTGCATCCGCATCCGTGAGGGTAAACGGGTTGATGTCTCGCCCCGCCGGGTAGTAATCGGCCTGTTCCGGCACCGCGGGCTGACTCCAGTAATAAGCCGCCGCAATGGCGCCGATGAACAGCAACAGCAGCAGGTAAAAGCGTGGTTTAACCATATAAAACAAAGCCTTGCTTATGTTAGAAGCCCTATGGGCAAAACCGGTAGGGGTCATTGTAACCCGCCCGCCCCCGCCGCTGGCTAGTCTTGCATCCCGGCGGGAAAGCGTCTGTGCCATGGATCAGCCGCATCGGCGCCAAAACAAGAGCCCCGCTCTGGCGGGGTTCTTGTCTGTACAGGAAGAGGGATCAGGGCCGCAGCCTGTGCTGCGGCTGGGCGCGTCTCAGGGGGACGCGCAGCGGGATGACGGGGGCAGTCCAGGGCTCATCCGGCAATCCGATGTCGTGATGACGGCGAAACAGACGAACCAGGCGGACAATCTTGTCTTTGGGGCACCCAAGCCAGATGGTCCAACCATCTCCCTTGTGATAGACCCAGAGCGCATAGAACCATGTCATCCGGCTGCCCTTGATGAATCGGGTGATGGAAGATGCGGGCGCTGCGGCCGGCACCGGATCCCACGGCGAGCTTGAAGCCATACCTGTCCTCCTTGCTCAACAGGTCACGCTGACGGGTCTCTTTGTCCTCAACGACGAACCAACCACGGCAGCGTACTGACTGTACGAGTCCCCAGTCTGAGACGACTCTCCCTTCTGCACACCGACCCGGCGATCATGCATCCCTGCCATGGCGTACTGCCCGGTGCGACTCCCCCTTCCCTGATCACCGACCATGACAGGGCCTTATCAAAGGATATATCCGAAATGCATGTCGTGCGGCGAGACAGTGTGCACAGGAAGGAGAAGCGAAAAGGTGGGGAGGGAGATGCCATCAGCAGATGAAAATGAAGAGGCCTCCCTCAGGAGGCCTCTTCATCGCATCGGATGCTTACATCCAGTCGGCGTTGCGGATTACGCCGACCGCCAGGCCCTCTATGGTAAGGTGCTGACTGGCGAGATCCACCTCGATGGGGGAGAGCTCTTCGTTTTCCGGCAGCAGCCACACCTGGCTGCCCTTGCGCTGGAAGCGCTTGACGGTGACGTCCTCGTCCAGACGTGCCACCACGACCTGGCCGTTGCGTACCTCCTGGGTCTTGTGTACCGCCAGCAGATCCCCGTCCATGATGCCGATGTTCTTCATGCTCATGCCCTGCACCCGCAGCAGGAAGTCTGCCCGCGGGTGGAACAGGGCGGGATCCACCTGGTAGTGGCTCTCGATGTGTTCCTGAGCCAGGATGGGTTCCCCGGCCGCCACCTTGCCAATCAGTGGCAGGCCGTTTTCTTCAGGCTGCACGTCCTCTTCTTCGAGCAGCAGACGAATGCCGCGGGACGTACCCGGCATGATCTCGATGACCCCTTTTTTGGCCAGGGCCTTCAGATGTTCTTCGGCCGCGTTGGCCGACTTGAAGCCAAGCTTCTGGGCAATCTCGGCGCGAGTCGGCGGCATGCCGGTCTCGTTCATGTTCGCCTTGATGAGCTCGAGTACTTCAGCCTGGCGAGGGGTAAGGGGTTTCATAGCATGGGCACCTGTCTTTTTATACAGCACACTGGCAGTATATACAGTGCTGAGGCCAAGGCAAGGCGCAACTGGCATTTGTCGCGACCCGACGCACATTTGTCCCTCCCCCCGCTCTGAAGTACCGACTCATCGTACCTCTCGGCGACAAGCAGTCGGTGATTTGCTATGCTCACGCCGCATTTTTTTGGAGAGCAGACGCACATGTCCCTTGGACAGAAGATTTCCAGAGCCATCCTGCAATGGCCGGTCAGCGGCTTGGTCAATCACAAGAGCCTGCCGGAAAACCCCATCACCGAGCTCAAGCTGGATCCGGCCAGACCCATCGTCTATGCCCTGAAGACCAGCTCGATCACCGACCTGATGACCCTGCAACAGTGCTGCGAGGATCTCGGCCTGCCCGGCCCCTTCACGCCGCTGGAGCTGAACGGTCAACTGCTGCCACGCTACGTCTGTCTGGATCGTCCGCCTCCCCTGTTTGGCACACGCAACAAGCCGCTCCCCTTCCTGCAGGAGTTCCACCAGCTGCTGGACCTGCACAAGCAGGATCCGGCGCTGGACATCCAGGTAGTACCCGTCACCCTGTTCTGGGGCCGCGCCCCGGGCCGGGAAGGCGAGGAGGCCTCCGGCTGGAACATCATCAGCAGCCTGGCGCCAAACCGCCTGAAGAAGGCGCTGATCGTGATCCTGAAAGGGCGCGAGAACCTGGTGCGCTTCTCCCCGCCCCTCTCCCTGCGCTACATGGCGGACAAGCACGGCACCGACGAGGCCATCGCCCACAAGCTGGCGCGGGTGGCCCGCACCCACTTCAGCCGCCAGCAGCTGGCCGCCACCGGGCCCAAGCTGCCGAACCGCAACCTGCTGTTCAAGCAACTGCTGGATTCGAGCGTGATCCAGCAGGCCATCGAGGAGGAGGCCAGACGGGAAGGAATCAGCCTGGAGAAGGCGCAAAAGCGTGCCCACGGCTACATGGACGAGATCGCCTCCAATTTTTCCTATCGGTTGATCCGCCTCGGCGAAAGCTTCCTCGGCTGGCTGTGGAACAAGCTCTATCGCGGCCTCTCGGTCAACGGAGCAGAGCAGGTGCGTCAGCTGGCCCAGGAAGGGCATGAGATCGTCTACGTCCCATGCCATCGCAGCCACATGGATTACCTGCTGCTCTCCTACGTCATCTACCACCAGGGCATGGTGCCACCCCACATCGCGGCGGGCATCAACCTCAACTTCTGGCCGGCGGGCCCCATCTTCCGCCACGGCGGCGCCTTCTTCATCCGCCGCACCTTCAAGGGCAATCCGCTCTACAGCACGGTATTCCGGGAGTACCTCAACCTGCTGTTTGCCAAGGGCTACTCGGTGGAGTTCTTCACCGAGGGCGGGCGTTCGCGTACCGGTCGCCTGCTGCCCCCCAAGACCGGCATGCTGGCCATGACCCTGCAGGCCATGATGCGCGGACTGGACAGGCCGGTCACCCTGGTCCCCGTCTACCTCGGCTACGAGCACGTGATGGAGGTGAACACCTACCACAACGAGCTCAAGGGCAGCCGCAAGGAGAAGGAGAGCTTCCTGCAGGTGCTCGGCATCCTGCGCAAGCTGCGCAACTACGGCCGCGGCTTCGTCAACTTCGGTGAGCCGCTGACCCTCAACAATTACCTCAACAAGCACGTGCCCAGCTGGAAGGAGCACATCGGTGAGGAGGAGCGTCCCGAGTGGATGGCGCCTACGGTCAACCAGCTGGCCGAGCTGCTGATGACCCGCATCAACGGGGCTGCCGCCGTCAACGGCCTGACCCTGAGCGCGCTGGCGCTGCTGGCCGCCGAGCGCCATGCCCTGACCCGCGACGAACTGCAGGCCCAGCTCAACACCTATCTGGATCTGCTCAAGCAGGTGCCCTACAGCCCGCACAGCACCATCCCGGACGAGGATGCCAAGACCCTGCTGGATCAGGCGATGGAGCTCAACAAGTTCGAGGTGAGCGAGGACAAGCTGGGCCAGATCGTCAGCCTGGACCGCTATCAGGCGATCTTGCTGACCTACTACCGCAACAACATCCTCCATCTGTTCGCCATGCCCTCCCTGGTGGCGGCCCTGATCGAGCGCTGCGAGGGGATCTCCCGCAGCGAGATCGTTGCCCGTTGCATCGACATCTACCCGCTGCTCAAGACCGAGCTGTTCCTGCGCTACGAAGAGGACGAGCTGCCGGAGCTGATCGATGCCCTGCTGGCCGAGCTGTTGCGCCAGCAACTGGTCGAGGCACGCGACGGCGGCTACTGGGTCAACCCCGGCAACCAGATGCGCCTGCTGCTCTTGGCCGAAAGCATTCAGGAAACCCTGCAACGCTACGCCATCGTGCTGACCCGCATGCTGGCCCAGCCCCACATCGAGGCGGAGCAGCTGGAAGCGGACAGCCTGATGATGGCGGAGCGCCTCGGCACCCTGCACGGCATCAACGCCCCCGAGTTCTTCGACCAGAAGCTGTTCAGCACCCTGATCCACACCCTGCGCAGCGAAGGCTATCTGGATCCGGGCTGCAAACCGGATCTCGGCCGCTTCCAGGCATTGGCCGACAACATAGTGCCGCTGCTCAGCAACAAGATCCGCCGCACCATCCAGGCGGGCAACCGGCTCTGAGGCGTCGACACCCAATAAAAAGGCCGCATCATGCGGCCTTTTTTCATCAAGGAAGGGGGCGGGTTAGAGGTAGTGAACTATCACCCCGAGCAGCACCAGCGCCCCCACGTAGTTGTTGTTGAGGAAGGCCTGGAAGCAGGCTTCCCGCTGCCGCTCCCGGATCAGTCGCTGCTGGTAGACGAACAGCGCCGCCGCCCCCAGCAGTCCCCAGTAATAACCTGACCCCAACCCCATCAGCTGCCCGATCACCAGCAGGATCAGCAGGGTCGCCAGTTGCAGCGCGCCGATGATCCGCTTGTCGTGGCGGCCAAACAGGATGGCGCTCGATTTCAGCCCCAGCTTGAGGTCATCGTCCCGGTCCACCATGGCGTACTCGGTGTCATAGGCGATGGTCCACAGCAAATTGGCAAGAAACAACAGCCAGGCTTCCGGCGGCAGGGCATTGGCCTGAGCCGCGTAGGCCATGGGAATGGACCAGGAGAAGGCCATGCCGAGCACCAGTTGAGGGATGGGGATGAAGCGCTTCATGAAGGGGTAGCAGACTGCCAGCAGCAGGCCGGCAAAGGACAGGCTGATGGTGAGCGGGTTCAACGTCAGCACCAGGGCGAACGAGAGAAGCGCCAGCACGGCGAACAGCACCAGCACTTCCCGCTCGGCGACCCGCCCCATGGGCAGCGGTCGCCTGGCGGTGCGTTTCACATGACCGTCGAAGTTGCGATCCGCATAGTCATTGATGACACAGCCGGCAGAGCGCATCAGGAAGACGCCCACCACGAACACGGTCAGGATCCAGGGGTCAGGCAGGCCACCAGCCGCCAGACAGAGCGCCCACAGGGTCGGCCACAGCAGCAGCAGGGTACCGATGGGCTTGTCGATGCGGGCCAACTGCGCATAGGCCAGTCCCCGCTCCTTGGTTAACAGCTTCACTCCAGCTCCTTATCCGATGGCAACGAATGAGACGATAGCGAGGGCAGGAAAAGTTCATGGACCAGCAGTGGCCATTGCCCCAGAAACAGGCGGGAACGACGCCCCCAGACAGTGGCGGCCGAACACCAGGGATTGCTCGCTATCTCGAAACAGGCCAGTTGCAGGTGATCCCGCCGCGCCGGTGCGTCACCGAAAATGCGCTCTCCCAGCGGCTGCTCTCCCAGATCCTGCAAACCGCCCCCTTGCAAGGCCGCTTCGGCAAACAGGGTCCAACCCAGGATGGCAGGCCCGCCATCACCGTGCAGGATCACCTCACGGCACATGCCCGCGGGGGCCGACACCGCCACCAGCGCCTGCTCGTCCACCGTCAGCGACACGGCGCGATTGCCGAGCAGTTGCACCGAGAGATGATGATTGTAACGACGCAGGCGCCGGGTCATGGAATCGGCCTCCAGCAACCAGGGACGCAGCGCCTCGGGCGGTTCGCACTCTGCAGGCGCCCGCCACGGGACGAGCTGGACGAGGGGAACAGTCAACTCGGACTTCACAGCTTCACCATCCGGAGATTTCCGTTGTCAGGTTAAAAACCGGTTTATTATCCGTAAATCAATGGCGAATTGTAAGAACATCCGTGCTTGACGGCCCCGATGGCAGCATCAAAAATGGGGCATCCGTCGCTGCCGAGCCATCCAGATGAAGATCTTCAGAATTCTGCTGCTGTCCCTGGGGTGTACCCTCTTGAATACACAGGCCTTCGCCAATGAGGAAGAGGCCACCGATCCCGCCTCCTCCGCCGTCCAGCCGGGATTCGCCTATCACGCTCTGGATCCGGACATCATCACCAACTACCTTGGCGACGGCAAAACCCTCGGCTATGTACGGGTGACGGTAGAGCTGATGGCCACGGACGCTGCCGGCCTCAAGTTGCTGGAGCAGCACGACCCCCTGATCCGCGACGCCATCATCCGGCTGATTGGCAGCAAGACGGGCGCACAGATCAAGTCCCTGGTGAACCGGGAAGAGCTGCGCAAGGAGTGTGAGGCCAAGGTCAACGAACTGCTGGTCAAGGAGACGGGCAAGAAGGCGGTCCGCGAGCTCATCTTCACCAAATACCTGTACCAGTAACCACACCGGGAGGGGTCCTGCCCCTCTCACCCGTTGCATTCACTGTCGAGGACGTCATGGGTCACAAGACGCTGTGTGAGTGGCGCCGTCACGAGATCCCCGCCGATCTCAAGACGCTGCGCAAGATTGTGCGCAAACCCAAATTCGTGTGTGGCAAGTGTGCCCGCAGCGCCAATGACAAGGATTACCTGTGCCAGCCGCTGCGGCTGAAGCATAAAGAAGGGTAGCTCCCTCTTCTCACGAAGAGGTTCACGCAAGATTTCAGAAGAGAGAGGAAGGCTGATTTATTGATCAGTCCAGCCATGGCGACCCTGTTCAAACAGGCGACGGGCCTGCACGTCGTTGGGACAGACGCCGCGATACTCCTCTCCCGACCGTCCTGCCAGATAGAGATGCTCGGGTCGGCAATACCAGGCCAGCCCCTTCTGGCGACCCAGCTCCCAAAGGGCAAGGTCCACTTTTTCCCCGCACTGGGTCTGGTGAAAAGCAACCCGATCGCCAGCAAAACCGAGCTTGCCGTCCGCCTCTCCCACGTCGCTCCACACCTTCTCGCAAGGGTCGTCGGAGTTGGAAACACAGCCCCCGAGCAGGGTGGCACAAAACATGATGACGAGTGAGCGCATATTCATCCTTGGCGTCGTTGGAATCGTTGTTGAGCCGCTGCCTGCCTCGTACAGCGTCATTTGAGCAGTTCATTCTAACCAGCCCGCCCCGTTCTCACCAAGGGCTGCCCCCTCGCCACACAAAAAATCGGGCGGGCACCAGGCCCGCCCTCAGGCGTTACAGGGAGTCACTGATCGTCGAGAGGGTCATAGTCCTGCCAACTCTCGTCATCCAGCTCCTCCAGCTCGTCTTCCCAGGATTCCGGCTCCCAGTCATCATCGAGATCGAAATCAGGCGTCTGCGTACCCATGCTCATTCTCCTTGGATAGTGCACCGGCCTACAAAGTCTATCCAGAATAATGGGGCTCGCCAGTGGTTCCGCTCAGAGCTTGACCAAGGTGCAGCCAGCCACCTGGAGTCATGGCTCCGGTGGCATCCACGCTCTGCTCCAACCCGGTGACAGACCGGGCGAACACGTCGGCTGGCAGTTCCCGCGCAGGACGACGGTGCACCAACCGGGTCTTCGGTCACAACGCCTTGAACATGCTTGCCTCGCCCTGTCGTGGCATCGCTCCTCAGGTGCTCTGGCGCTTTTGCAATTGAAAATCCAGGGCGAGGCTCATGCCGGCCACCTCCTCGCCCGCCAGCTGGCGCAGGATCAGCTCCGCCGCCTCCCTGCCCATCTGGTGATAGGGGATCCTGACCGAAGTCAGCGCAGGATGACAGGCGCGCGCCACATCCAGATCGTCGAAACCGGCGATGGCGAGCTTGCCCGGCACGCTCAGATGGCGGCGCTGGCATTCGAACAGCACCCCGGCCGCCAGCTCGTCGTTGACGCAGATCAGCGCATCCAGTTCGGGCCAGCGCAGCAGAAACTCCCCCAGCATGGCCGCCCCCGTGCTAAAACTCGGCAGCTCAGAGGTATTGATGATGGCGTCCGGAGAGAGGTAGTTGTCCAGCAGCGCCTTCTGCCAGCCCTGCATACGCTGCTGCAGCATCCACTGCTCCTGGCGGGCACAGAGAAAGCCGATGTTGCGATGACCGCGCTCGATGAGGTGGCGGGTCAGCTGATAACCGGCATCGAAGTTGGAGACCCCGACGTTCATGTCGATGGGATGGCGCGCCATGGCTCCCACCTCCACCACCGGCAAGCGAGCCGCCTGCAGGCGCTGCCGGATGACCTCCCCGGGATCCCCCCCAAACAACACCACGGCCGCCGGATTGTGCTGCAGGAAATTGCTGAGCAGGCTGGCCTCCTGCTGCTTCAGGTGCTGGGCATCCCCCAGCATGATCTGATAGCCCTCGGCGAGCAGGGTCTGCTGCAGCCCGGCAATCATGTCACCGCAAGCGCGTTCCGCCAGGCTGGGGACGATGACCACTATGGTCTGGGAAGTGGCGGACGCCAGCGCCCCCGCCGCCCGATTGGGGATATAGCCGAGTTCATCCACCGCCGCCTCGATGCGCTCGCGCATCTTGTCGGACACCAGCTCGGGGGTGCGCAGGGCGCGCGACACCGTCATGGCTCCCACGCCAGCCAACTGGGCCACGTCGTTGAGGGTCACCCGACCCGTGCTGCGGCGTTTTTTCGCTTCTGACATCCTTTCCCTTCCTCGGCATGCGGGCATTCACTTTAAGGCAAAAGCGGGGCACTGACTATTTGCTCAAACCGGATTTTACCTTCTTTGAGGCCGATAAGGGGCAGGATGAATCCCTCCTGTGAGAGAAATGATAGCGCTATCACAGATCAATGTTAGCGCTATCTGGTAGCGCTAACTTTCGGGATCAAGCTCACAGTTATCAAGGGGCAAGATCGCTAGATTGGCGCCATCCTATCCAGCCCGGACACTGCCATGCTGACCCAATTGCTGACCGAGGAGGTCATTTCCATCGAAGCGGGCGCCCGCGACTGGCGCCACGCCATCGAGCTGGCCACCGCCCCCCTGCTGGCCAACGGCACCATAGAGCCTTCCTATGTGGCGGCGCTCTATCGCTCCCACGAGGAGCTCGGCCCCTACTACGTGCTGGGACCGGGCCTGGCCATGCCCCACGCCCGCCCGGAAGACGGCGTCAACCGGTTGGGACTGGCGCTGACCGTGCTGAAGGAGGGGGTCAACTTCGGCTCCGAGGGCAACGACCCGGTGCGGCTGCTGGTCACCCTGGCCGCCAGCGACAGCAACTCCCACGTGGAGACCATCGCTCAGCTTGCCGAGCTGTTCATGAATGAAGAAGACGTGGCGGCCATCATGGCGGCCACCAGCAAAGACGACATCCTGCGCATCCTGGCGCGTTATTGAGCGGCGCCCTGCGCCCGACAGAGGAAGAGAGCATGAAAATTCTGGTTGTATGCGGACACGGCCTGGGCACCAGCCTGATGATGGAGATGAGCATCAAGAGCATTCTCAAGGAGCTGGCCGTGACGGCCGAGGTGGATCACCGGGATCTCGCCTCTGCCGGCAGCGAGAGCGCCGAGATCTTTGTCGCCACCCGCGACATCGCCGAACAGCTGGTCAGCATGGGTGTCAACGGTCGGCTGGTATCGCTGGACAACATGGTCGACAAGGCCGCCATGAAAGAAAAACTCGCCATCGCCCTGCACGAGCTGGGCGCACTCTAACCCCTTTGTGACTGTCTGGGCGGCTGGTGAGCCGCCGCTTCCATCTGCTTGGAGCTGACCATGGAATTTTTCAATTTTCTGATGTTTGACGTGCTGTCGGAGCCGGCCGTGCTGGTTGGCCTCATCGCCCTCATCGGCCTGATCGCCCAGAAGAAACCGGTGACCGAGTGCATCAAGGGCACGGTCAAGACCATCATGGGCTTCGTCATCCTGGGGGCTGGCGCCACCCTGGTGGTGAACTCCCTTGGCGACTTCGCCACCATCTTCCAGCACGCCTTCGGCATCAAGGGGGTCGTCCCCAACAACGAGGCGATCGTCTCCATCGCCCAGCAGTCATTCGGCAAGGAGATGGCGATGATCATGTTCTTCGCCATGCTGGTGAACATCCTGATCGCCCGGCTCACCCCGTGGAAATTCATCTTCCTGACCGGTCACCACACCCTGTTCATGTCGATGATGGTGGCAGCCATCCTCTCCGCCGGCGGTATGAGCGGCATCCCGCTCATCGCGGTGGGCAGCCTGGTGGTCGGCGTCACCATGGTGCTGTTCCCGGCCCTCGCCCACCCCTACATGAAGCAGATCACCGGCTCCGATGACGTGGCACTCGGCCACTTCTCCACCTGCTCCTACGTGCTGGCCGGCTGGATCGGCGCCAAATTCGGCAACAAGGCCCACAGCAGCGAAGAGGTGCAGGTGCCCAAGAGCCTGCTGTTCCTGCGCGATACCCCGGTGGCCATCTCCTTCACCATGGGCATCATCTTCCTCATCACCTCCGCCTTCGCCGGCCCCGAGTTCGTCGCCAGCGTCGCCAAGGGCAAGCACTGGTTCATGTTCTCCCTGATGCAGTCCATCACCTTCGCCGCCGGTGTCTACGTCATCCTGCAGGGGGTGCGGATGGTCATCGCCGAAATCGTGCCGGCCTTCAAGGGGATCTCCGACAAGCTGGTGCCCAACGCCAAGCCGGCGCTCGACTGCCCCATCGTCTTCCCCTATGCCCCCAATGCGGTGCTGATCGGCTTCCTGTCGAGCTTCGCCGCCGGTCTGGTGGGCATGGTGCTGCTCTACCTGCTGGGGCTCACCGTCATCATTCCAGGCGTCGTGCCGCACTTCTTCGTCGGTGCAGCGGCCGGGGTGTTCGGCAATGCCACCGGCGGCCGTCGCGGCGCTCTACTCGGTGCCTTCGCCAACGGCCTGCTGATCACCTTCCTGCCGGTGTTCCTGCTGCCGGTACTGGGGGATCTCGGCTTTGCCAACACCACCTTCAGCGATGCCGACTTCGGTGTGGTGGGGATCCTGCTCGGCCTCATCGTACGCTGATCACTCTTCCCCATCGGGGGCATGGCCAGCGGTGCCATGCCCCCGCTCATCTTCCCGCACTGCCAGCCTGGCCCCACCAGCCCGAACAACGTCGAAAATATGTGCAAACACAGTGCGTTGGATCGGATTTTCACCCCATAGCGGCAGCATCTGACAGGGGAGTACGATATGCTGATGCGCTGACGTTCAACCCGACCTTCGCTCGAGGCCCTTTCCATGAAATACCTGGTAGTACAAACCAAACAGATAGGAGATGTGCTGATCTCCACCTCACTGTGCAACAACCTCAAGCAGCACGACCCTGCCGGGGAAGTTCACTATCTGGTCATGGATTACTGCGCGGGCATGGCAGAGGGAAACCCCAACATCGATCGGTTGATCGTCATCGAGAAGGCGCGCCGCAACGAGTGGCGCTACATGAAGGATTTGCTGCTGGGCATTCGCCGCGAGCGCTACGATGTGGTGATCAACAGCCAGGGCCAGATGATAGGCCTGCTCACCTGCCTCTTCTCCGGCGCCCGCCTGCGGATCGGCTTCGACTCTTTCCCATGGCGCCTGGGCCACAACCGCATCGTGCGCTTTCGCCATGACACCGAGCATCAGGGCAACAGCACCCTGGTGGACGACCGATTTTCACTGCTCAAGCCCCTCGGCCTCGCCAGGGAGGATCGCAACTACTATCTCTGGCTCAGCGACGGGGAGAGACAACGGGGGCGCGAGACCCTGCTGGCCGCTGGCGTCGACCCGACCCGGCCACTCATCGCCATGGGAGTGAACTCCCTCGGTCACTACAAGCGCTGGCCCATCGACTGCTTCGCCAAAGTCGCCCAGTGGCTCATCGAGGAGCACAATGCCCAGATACTGGTCTATTGCGGACCGGGGGAAGAGGAGTACAACCGGGGGCTGAAGCCGCTGCTGCCAGAAGCGCTGCAGGCCAGCGTGTTTGACCATGTTCAGACCCGCTCGGTACGGGAGCTGGTGGGGCTCTTCGCCCATTGCCAGCTTTTCGTCGGCAATGACACCGGACCGCGCCACATGGCGCAGGCCATCGACCTGCCCCTGCTGACCATAGTGGCCCCCGGTGGCGACAAGATCATCGCCAACCCGGTCAACCACCCCCGTTATCAGGCCATCGATGTGTTCGATGCCAAGGGGCCCGGCTTCCAGCTGCCGCAGAACGCGGAGAAGGACTTCATCGACGAAGCCCTGCTGCGCGCCATCACTCCCGAGCTGGTGATTGCACGGCTGACAGCGCTGCCTGATTGGCAAGCAGCCACGCCCTGAAAGTACGCTCGAATTCGGCCAGATCGAGGGAGTTGATATCCTGCTCCCTGGTATTGGTCGAGAACAGCACTGTGGCCGACGGGGAGTTGGGGTGCCACTCGAGGAAGTTCTCGTTGCCGCCACCTATGTCCGGGTTGTAGAGGCCAAGAATGGGCTTGTGCAGCCCGGCGGCGATGTGCACCGTCGCCGTGTCCACCGAGATCAGCCCCTGACACTGGCGCAGCTGGGCAAACAGCCCGGCCAGCGAGGGTGCATCCGGTGACAGCAGCAGGCGCTCCGGTTGACTCAGGCCGGCCCGGATCCCGGCCACCTCCTCTTCCATGCCCGGCGGATAGAGCAGGCAGATGGCGCAAGAACCGGCCGCCAGCATCTGCTCAATCATCTGGCTGATAAGTTCGGGCCGCAGGCGGCGGGAGCTGCCACTGCCATAAGGGTTGAAACAGAGGACCGGCGCGGCCGGCCACCAGCTGGCCAGCGCATCGGACGGGCTCATGGTCGGGACTATGTACTGCTGATCCGGATTGCTCACGCCGAGCCGCTGCAGCAGCAGGGCGAACTTGTCGGAGAAGTGCATGCCGCTGGAGGCCTTGCCCAGCTTGAGGTTGACCGCCTGCAGGGCATCGTCCATGCCGGCGACCCAATCCGCCCTCACCTGACTGATGAAGAAGATATCCTTCATTTTCAGCATTTTGCCAAAATGCACCAGGCACTCCACCTCCCCCAGCGAATGGGCCAGCCGCTTGAGCTGGCCATAGCCCGGCCGCTTGGGCACCTCTATCACCTTGTCCATGCCGAAATGATCGCGAAACAGGGGCGCCATGGCCGCAGTCGTGACGATCCACACCTCCCGCTCCGGGCTGGCGCGCTTGATCTCACGGGCCACCCAGGACGAGACGATGGCATCGCCCAGTTTGGCATCCCAGCGCAGCAACACTATCTTCCCCTTGCGCTCGTGCAGCGGAGCCGGCCGCTTGCGATCGAACAGCAGCTGCCCCAGCTTGCGGCGAAGAATGTCACGCTGGAGTTGCAGATCGTTGATTAATGACATGAATCCACCAGAAGAGCCGTTGAATTGGGAGAAGGATAATACCAGCCTGACGCGGCTAGAGCGCCATCAGGGCATCGACCTGACGGCTGATCTCGGCCGGCGACAGGGCCGCCAGCTGATCCGTGGTCGACCTCAGCACTATGTTGCGGCCCGCCAGCGGGATGAAGGCATCGCGCCAGCGCTCGTTGTTCATCAACACCAGGGTGGGCACCCCGAAGGAAGAGGAGATATGGATGATGGAGGTATCGGTGGAGATGACCCCTCGCGCATCCTTGATGATCTTGGCGGCATCGAGAATGGTGTCGGGAAACAGCGCTCTCATGTCTTGCCGCGAACAGGCCACTGGCTGCCTGGAGAAGACCAGGTAGGAGATCCCCTCATAGGCAGGCAACTGCGCCAGAATCCCGTCGATCTGCGCCTCCGTCATCGAGTTGCCGACCTGGCTACCCGTCAGGTTGACCAGCAGATAACGGCCATACGCACGGGTATCCAGCTGCTCATTGCAGGGCGACGGTATGGTGACCGGCATCCCGGTCTGCTCGCCGGTCACGCTGAGCATGCGATAGACGAAGTGATCCCGGTTGGGACGTGACGACACTATGGTGGCCTTCTTGTTGAACAGCGGCAGCAACTTCTGCTGCCCTTCGCTCTTGAAGCGCAGGGGCAACGACTGCAAGCGCCCGTTGGCCAGCAACAGCAACTTGGCCATGGCGATATCGTCAGGCTCGTCAAACAGATTGATCACCAGGTCATATCGCCGCTGCCTGAGTTCACGCAGCTTGCACCACATGCTCGCCGGCAACAGGGTGTCGTTGAGGGTGATCACGTGACATTCGTCGATCCCGGCGACCGATGCCGCCAGCAGCTGGTTGCGCCGGCTGCACACCAGCTCGAGCCGCGCGGCGGGGTAGATCTCCCTGAGCCGAGCGATGGCGGGCAGGGTAAGAATGAAGTCGCCGATGGCGTCATAACCGACCACCAGCACTCTCTCCACCTGCGCTCCGGCAGGGCATGGGGCGGCGTCAGGCTCTCTGCCAATCAGCCATCTGGCAATGGAATGAGTAAGCAACTTTTTGAGGTTCATGGGTTATCCAGCATGTGTGGCCGCTGCTTTGGCAAGGCCCGCAGGGTGCCGACCCGCCGTCGGCACGCTCCGCCCTATTTCAGATAGTGGCCGTAGGCCCTGTCATCTATGGTGGTGGTGAACAGATCCACATCCAGACAGCTGGGTTCCACCCCGGATGCGGTCAGGCCATTGAGCTGCAACCGGCCGGTCAGATAGTCGGAAGGCATCCGCAGCGGATAGGCGCACTGCAACAGCTTCTTGGCCCCGGTCAGGCTCAGCACATACCCTGCGGTAGAGAGCACACCTCGTTTGGAGGTGCGGCTGGGGGTCAGGTATCTGGCGAGTCGATAACCACCCGGCAGGGATGACAGGAACGGCCAGCGTTTGGCTTTACCATGGTGCAGGAAGACGATTTCCGATTTGCAGGAGTGCACTATGGCCTCGATGATGGCCTTGCTGTGCATGTGCAGGTAGATGTCATCCTCCAGCACCACGCAGCGCTCAATGCCCTCGGCGACGATGCGCTCATAAAGCCGGATATGGCTCATGGCACAACCTATCTCGCCAAAACTCAGCGCATGGCCGCACACCTCCTTGGCCAGTTCAAAATCCACCTTGGCCAGTTCGGCACTGCTCAACGCCTTCCCGTCGGTTGCGTCTACAAATTCGAAATCTATGCCCAAATGCGCCATCTGCTGGACAACCATCGCCCGTCGCTCAACGCTGCGAGCCAAACTGATGACAAAAACTGGAATCATGACGTACGGGTATCCTTTTTCAACTCATGGGCAAACCAGATGAAAACCAGGCTGAGCGTGTACAGATAGAGCACCCCTTGATGCTCAAACGGCACATCACTCAATGAATTAACTGAAAACGCCAGCGGCACCAGCACTCCGGCGGAAATCTTGCTGATGTTGGTCGCGGCAAGGTAGAGAGGCCAACCCAGAAAAACCAGCAGCGCGACAAAGCCGATGCCGCCCCGGATCACCAGGTTCTGCATGTACTGGTTATGGGAATGAGCCAGCGCCGGATGAAAGATCAGCTCGGAAATCTGATGGTTGTTGACCTGCGTCTGCTTCAGCGCATCAAAACCATCGGTACCCACCCCGACAACCGGCGAATCCAGAAAGCCCAGCCAGGCGCTCTGCCAGGCAATCACCCGCAGGCCCCAGGAGGAATCAAAAGAGCCGTTTTCTGCCGATTTAAGATCCGACACGGCTTCGGCAACCCGCACCTGTACCAGCTGGTTGGTCTGATAGATGGCGCCTGTCGTGGCCATGCAGAGCACGGCGACGGCAATGTATTTCCACGGTTTGAAGTAGGCCTTGTAGCAGATGACGTAGGCGAGAATGATCCCGAAGGCGAGCCAGACCCCCCGACTCTGGGAGAGATACAGTGCAAACAGGGCAGCGAGCAGGCCAACCAGAGCCCCCCCTCTCAGCCAGGCGGCCAGTTGCCCCTGCTGAAAGACAAACCAGTTGAGAATCGCCAGGGCAAGTGCCGCCTGCGAGAAGAGAATGGCATTGGTGAACCCCTCCACCCTGACGATACCGTGATGGTACTGCCAGAAGCTGAGGATCCCGAGCCCGACGCCACCCAGCACGATGGCCAGGTACCCCAGCATCAGCAGCACGGGTTTGCGCGGCATCATCAGCGCGAAGACAGCGACATAAAACAGCCCCCGCATCACCCCGTACTGATCGCCATGGATCAACCGGTTCACGAAGATCATGACGGCGTACACCAGCAGGCCCCAGAGAATCCGGCGATCCCTGAGACCAACATCCCGCTGCTTGCCGACAAAGTAGTTCAACAGACCGAAGATCCCGGTCACCACCAGCAAGTTGGAGAGGATGCTCTGGCCAGGAGGGACCAGAAACAACCCACAGAAGGCAAACATTATGGTTAGTGCATAAACAGTGGTCGTTGCTCTATCGAGCAGTTCGTGAGGCTTAATAGACATCAATACTTATTTCCTGAATACATAGTTGCCACGGATCTTGCGCCACAGGCCGAACATGTCGGTGCGGGGGAAGATGGCGATCCGGCGGATCTGGAACGGATCCCGGTGCATGGCTCTGGGGCCGCTGTTGGTGGCCACAGCATAGCGATAACCGGCGGCAACGGCCTGGGCTTTTGCACTGTCGTTCAGATCCCCGTAAGGATAGGCAAACGAGATCAGGGGATGGCCGAGCAACTGCTCCAGCCAGGCCTTGTTGGCCTGGATCTGGTGGGCCTGCTCCTCTGGGGGGAGCGTACTCAGGCGGGGGTGAGTCAGGGTATGGCCCCCGATCTCCACATGACCGGAGGCCACCAGCGCCTTGATCTCCTCCGGGGTCATCAGGGTCACCGGGGTATCGGGGTGGGTCGGGTGCTCCACATCCCAGCGATTGTGATCCTCACCGGTCACCACATAGACCACCGCCTTGTAGCCATACTTTTCCAGCAGCGGCAGCATGCGGGTGAGGTTGTCCCGATAGCCGTCGTCCACGGTGATCATCAGGTACTTCTTGCCGTATTGCAGCCGGTGGATGAACCCGTTCTCCGCCAGGTCGGCAAATGTCAGCGTCTCGTAGCCCAGCCACTTCATCAGCTTGAGGTGCTTCTCGAACATGGCGACCGGGAGCCAGGTGCCATGCTGATGTTGCCAGCCTGAATAGGCATGATATCGCCAAATGCTCTTTCCATTCCTAGATAGAACTTATCGTAAATCGCGATGGAGCCAGCAATACAAGCCCCCACTGCAACCCCAAAAATCAGGCTAACGAGACGAACAGGATACCGAGAGAGCAAAGGTAAGGTAATTGCCGCCATTAGGACACGACTGGGACGATCGAATTCACGTAACTTGCCATCATCCAGCCATATAGAGAGGCCTTGCACAAAAACGTAAGCGAAAAAAATCAATGCCAATATTTTTACTTCCCTTGGCATATTCACCCAATAAAATGGCCGCCAACAAACTGTGATACTTGCTAGTAGTAATATAGCAGGCCCGTAGGAATACCCACTGGGAATGGTTAATGCTAATGCGCCAAATAAAAATGCAGACACCTGAACCAGGTTGTGAAGAATATTTATACGCAACGGCAAAATAATAGGGCTCGCCAATATCATGAAAGTGTATTCCTAGAAAAGTCATCTTTGCCGATAGTGCATACACAAGGCTTTCAGATGCTGAGACATATCAAATTCTTGCTCGGCCCGCTCGCGAGCCAATTTCCCCAGGCGATCACTTAATTCAGGATCTCGCAGCAGTACCTTGATCTGCGCAGCGATAACTTGCGGTTGCAATGGCTCGGCCAATAAACCCACACCACCAAGCACCTCTGGCACGGCACCGGTAGTGGCCCCGACGATCGGTTTACCGGCGGCCATCGCCTCGATCACGGTGAGGCCAAATGCCTCGTTATGAGAAGGAATGACCACCACATCCATCGCCTGCAACATACGGGCGGTATCTCGCCGGAAGCCGGAAAAATGCACGACACCACCGAGTTGCCGCTGGGTAATGTCGCACTCCAGCTCAGTGACGAAGGGCTCATCAGCCCCCTCGGTGGCAAGCGTCCCCCCCACCAGCAGCAGTTGAAGGTCGGGGAATTCGGTACGCAGCAGGGCAAAGGCCTCAAGCAGCTCACGCTGCCCCTTGCCGGGACTGAAACGGCCGACCATCCCGATCAGCGGGCCAGTGGGAATACCCAGCTCACCGCGAATAAGGGCTGGCTCTTCCTCGCAAGAGGTCAACTCGGTGCCCAGCCACAGCCGCTGAATACGCTCTGCGGGGAGCGGCAAGGCGGCGCGATTGCGCCTCAGTGTCTCGTCGCTGATGGAGAGCACCCTATCGACCTTGCCGTAGATCCAGCGATGCAACGGATCCTTCTTAGGTCGTTTTGAGCCCATATGCTCGGTGAAAATGAGGCGAAACGAGGAAATAGTGCCAAGTAATGCGGCCAACAGCAGATCGCTGGACTTGTGGCAGTGCACGATCTGGATGCCGCTTTGCTTCATCCAGCGCAGCAGCGCAGGCAGGCGCAAGATGGCCTGATTGCGTGATGCCGCCTCAAACACCTCAAAACCAGCGGCCTTCATATCTGAGGCAACTCGACTACCTGCCAGTGCCAACCCGAACACACGCCAACCTCGCTCTACCAGCCCCTTGCCGACCCGGATAGGGTACATCTCCAACCCCCCCCAACCCTGAGAAAGGCAGATCTGCAATACACTACCCGGCGCAACCACATTTGCCGGAGCGTTCATCGGTTCAACCAGGCCATGTAATCGGCCACGCCTTCGGCCACAGTCTTGAACTCGCCGTCATAGCCGACGCCGCGCAACTTGGTGAGATCCGCCTGGGTGAAGCTCTGGTAGCGACCCTTGAGGTGATCCGGGAAGGGAATGTATTCGATGGCGCCTTTCTGGTGATGCCTGATCACGGCTTCCGCCACGTTCTGGAACGGCTCAGCCCGGCCGGTGCCGCAGTTGAAGATGCCGGAGTGCTGCGGATTCTGCCAGAACCAGAGGTTCACCTTGCAGACGTCGTCCACGTAGATGAAGTCGCGCATCTGGCCGCCATCCGGGAAGCCGTCACAGCCCTCGAACAGCTTGGGATTGTCACCCTGCTTCACCTGGGTATTGAGGTGGAAGGCCACGGACGCCATGGAGCCCTTGTGCTGCTCGCGGGGACCATAGACGTTGAAGTACTTGAGACCCACCACCTGGGAGTTGATCTCCGGCATCCAGCGACGCACGTACTGATCGAACAGCTGCTTGGAGTAGCCGTAGACGTTGAGGGGCTGCTCGAACCTCGGGTCTTCGATGAAGTTGTCGTTGCGCCCGCCATAGGTCGCGGCGGAAGAGGCGTAGATGAAGGGGATTTCCCGTTCGATGCAGTAGTGGAACAGATCCTTGGAGTACTCGTAGTTGACCTCCATGATGAACTTGCCGTTCCACTCGGTGGTCGCGGAGCAGGCGCCTTCGTGGAAGATCACCTCGATGCCGTCATCCCACTCCTCGAATTCGTCACCGGAGACGATCCGCGCCTGGAACTCGTCCTTGTCCATGTAGTCGGCGATGGTGAGGTCGACCAGGTTGACGAACTTGGTGCCGTCGGTCAGGTCATCGATGACCACGATATCGGTCCGTCCTTGAGCGTTCAGCTGCTTGACCAGATTGCTGCCGATAAAGCCAGCACCGCCAGTTACTACGATCATGGAGTTTGCCTCGCGTACGTTGTGGCCCCGTGTGACTGCCTGTTAAAGCTGTGTATAGTGGGCCAATTTGAAATTGCCGAAAAGTTTATCACGGGCCGCAAGGGGATTCGACCTCGATGACTTTTCCCCTTCGGGCCCGGCAGAGGGACCAGCGATGAAGACCAGAGACAGGATCATCCACAGCGCCACCGAGCTGTTCAACGATCAGGGCGAGCGCAACATTACCACCAACCACATTGCCGCACACCTTGGCATCAGCCCGGGCAACCTTTACTACCACTTCAGAAACAAAGAAGACATCATCCACTCCATCTTCGATCAGTACGCCCGCCACCTGAGCGACAGCTTCACTCCGATCCGCAGCAGCGAGATCCGGCTGGAGGATCTGATGGGCTACCTGGATGCCATCTTCTATTTGATGTGGCAGTTCCGCTTCTTCTACGCGAACCTGCCGGACATCCTGAGTCGCGACGAGCTGCTGCAGCAGAAATACCTCAAGGCACAGGAGCAGCTCCGTGCCACCGTTGAGACGCTGCTCAGAAGCCTGCGTGAAGGCGGCATCATCGCCGTCAGCGATGAAGACCTGCCGGATCTCGGTCAGACCATCAAGATGGTCGTCACCTGCTGGATCCCGTTCCAGATCGCCCAGGCCCCGGCCACCCGCATCACCAAACCCCTGCTCTACCAGGGGGTCTTGCGGGTGCTGTTTTTGCTGCGCCCCTACGTGCAGCCACAGGTGGCCCCCCAGATACATCAACTGGAGCAACATTATCACCAACTGGCCCAACCAGCCGGGTGAGATCTGTTTCACAATTGTTGATTATCAGCATAAAAATTTGAATTTATACGCAGGGATTACAGTAAAATGTCGCCCATTCTAGGGTCTGTCGGCGTTTCGTCGCGACCGTGACGACGCCGAACCGTGCGGGTTGCACGGCCCGGGATCCTGATAACACAGTCGATACAGCAATGAGGACCGAGGATGTCTAACGGATTCTATCGTCACCTGACCGAACAGCTCGAACAGGTCAAGGCGGAAGGGCTATACAAGCAGGAGCGCATCATCACCTCGGCCCAGCAGGCCCAGATTGCGGTGGGTGGCGAGCAGGTACTGAACTTCTGTGCCAACAACTACCTGGGGTTGGCCAACCATCCCGACCTGATTGCCGCCGCCCATCAGGGGCTCGACAGCCACGGCTTCGGCATGGCCTCGGTGCGCTTCATCTGCGGTACCCAGGACCAGCACAAGGAGCTGGAGCAGAAGCTGTCCGCCTTCCTCGGCACCGAAGACAGCATCCTCTACTCCTCCTGCTTCGACGCCAACGGCGGTCTGTTCGAGACCCTGTTCGGTGCCGAAGACGCCATCATCTCCGACGCCCTCAACCATGCCTCCATCATCGATGGGGTGCGGTTGTGCAAGGCCAGGCGCTATCGCTACGCCAACAACGACATGGCCGAACTGGAAGCCCAGCTCAAGCAGGCCGATGCCGACGGCACCCGCTTCAAGCTGATCGCCACCGACGGCGTCTTCTCCATGGATGGCGTCATCGCCGACCTCAAATCCATCTGCGATCTGGCCGACAAGTACGATGCGCTGGTGATGGTGGATGACTCCCACGCCGTCGGCTTCATCGGTGAGAACGGCCGCGGTACCCACGAATACTGCGAGGTGATGGAACGGGTCGACATCATTACCGGTACCCTGGGCAAGGCGCTGGGTGGCGCGTCCGGTGGCTACACCTCCGGCAAGAAAGAGGTGATCGACTGGTTGCGTCAGCGCTCCCGTCCCTACCTCTTCTCCAACTCCCTGGCACCCTCCATCGTCTCGGCCACCATCAAGGTGATCGACATGCTGGCCGAGGGTCACGACCTGCGTGCCCGCCTCAAGGAGAACAGTGCCTACTTCCGCGAGCGCATGAGCGCCGCCGGCTTTATCCTGGCCGGTGCCGATCACGCCATCATTCCGGTCATGCTGGGGGATGCCAAACTGGCCGCCGAGATGGCGAGCCGCATGCTGGACGCCGGTATCTACGTGGTGGGCTTCTCCTTCCCCGTGGTACCCAAGGGTCAGGCGCGCATCCGGACCCAGATGTCCGCCGCCCATACCCGGGAGCAACTGGACAAGGCGATCGATGCCTTCATTCGCATCGGTCGCGAGCTCGGTGTGATTTGATCACATGGCTGGCTGATTAAAACGGGGGCCAAGGTTGGGCCCCATTTTATTACCCTCTGTACCCGGCATGGCGCCGTGAGGAATCTGTCATGAAAGCACTCTCCAAACTCAAATCCGAAGTCGGCATCTGGATGACCGATGTCCCGGCTCCCGAGCTCGGCCACAACGATCTGCTCATCAAGATCCGCAAGACCGCCATCTGCGGCACCGACATGCACATCTACAACTGGGACGAGTGGGCCCAGAAGACCATTCCCGTCCCCATGGTGGTGGGGCATGAGTATGTGGGAGAGGTGGTCGCCGTCGGCCAGGAAGTGCGCGGCTTCGCCATCGGCGATCGCGTCTCCGGCGAAGGCCATATCACCTGCGGCCACTGCCGCAACTGCCGTGCCGGTCGCACCCACCTGTGCCGCAACACCATTGGTGTGGGTGTGAACCGCCCGGGTTCCTTCGCCGAATACCTGGTGATCCCGGCCTTCAACGCCTTCAAGCTGCCGGACAACATCCCCGATGAGCTGGCCGCCATCTTCGATCCGTTCGGCAATGCCGTGCACACCGCCCTCTCCTTCGACCTGGTGGGTGAAGACGTGCTCATCACCGGCGCAGGCCCCATCGGCATCATGGCCGCTGCCGTCTGCCGTCACGTTGGCGCCCGTCACGTGGTGATCACCGACGTCAACGAATACCGGCTGGAACTGGCCCGCAAGATGGGCGCCACCCGTGCCGTCAACGTGGCCAAGGAGAAGCTCTCCGATGTCATGGAAGATCTCGGCATGACCGAAGGGTTCGATGTGGGGCTGGAGATGTCCGGGGTGCCCAGCGCCTTCCAGGACATGATCGACAAGATGAACCACGGCGGCAAAATCGCCATGCTCGGCATTCCTCCCTCCACCATGGCCATCGACTGGGGCAAGGTGATCTTCAAGGGACTCTTCATCAAGGGGATCTACGGCCGCGAAATGTTCGAAACCTGGTACAAGATGGCAAGCCTCATCCAGTCTGGCCTGGATCTCAGCCCCATCATCACCCACCATTTCCATATCGATGACTTCCAGCAGGGCTTCGAAGCCATGGGCTCGGGCAAGTCCGGCAAGGTGATCCTGAACTGGGATTGAGGACACGCGAGGGGCGCCTGGGCAATCAGCGCGCCCTATTTTGTTCAGCCTCACTACACCCGGCGTATGCCGGGTTTTTTTATTTGGCATCACCCCTTCCCGCTCTGCCACTTTGTTTGCAGATTGCTTAACACTTCACACACAAGCGTTTAAATGGCTGTAACTATTCGGTTATAATCCCGTCGTTTTCTGGGGATAATAAGAGCCTGCTGGGAGTACATGAGCGTGTTGAAAAAACTGAGCTATTTGCTGGCTGCCGGGATGGCGGCCGCCACTCTGTCCGGCGCCGTCCTTGCCGCCGATGACATGTCGACAGAGGCCATCGCCGAGCGTATTGCCCCGGTTGGCCAGGTTTATACCGCCAAGGATCTGGAAGGCATTGCGACCGCGGCGGCCGCGCCTGCGGCAGCCTCCTCCGGCCCACGTGACGGCGAGACCGTGTTCAAGGGTGCCTGCTTCGCCTGCCATGATACCGGTGCCGCTGGCGCCCCCAAGCGAGGTGACAAGGCCGCCTGGGAGCCACGCATCGCCCAGGGATTCGACACCTTGCGCAAACACGCCATCGAAGGCTTCACCGGCAAGGCTGGCATGATGCCACCGCGGGGGACCTGCGCCACCTGCAGTGACGAAGAGATCGAGAACGCCATTCACTACATGATCGACAAGCTCTAAGTAATTGAAAGGGCTCCTCTTGCAGCCCTTTCAATCCCATCACTTCCGACTACGCTTGAAGGTAAGTTTTTTCGGGAGTGTTGCATGTCAGTTCAGCCCACCACACCGCCAGACTCGCACTCCTTGCTGGCGGTCGTCTCCTCCATCATGGATTTTCCCGCCCCCGGCATTGCCTCCCCCGAGGATTACGCCCGACTGGTCGGTCTGCTGGACACACTCTGCCCTCTGCAACATTTCGCCATGCTGGGGCTGGCCGACGGGGGGCTGAACTGGCGCTACACCTATCAGCTTCCCGACGTGTTCAAGCAACAATTGGGACGGGAAGAACCTCGCCTCACCGAACAGCTCACCCGGCTCGATGAAGGTCAGGGCTGGTGCGTGCAGCCTGTGGAGCATATCGACGTGCAGTGGTTGCTGGCACGCAGCACCCCGGATCAGGCACCCACCCTGAGGCTGCTGCTGGAGTGCCTGGCCAAACGCCTGCACGAAACCCAGACCGGTACCCAGCTGGCGGGGCAGGCTTCCCCTCTCATGCAGCGGGATCCCCAGTGGCAGGAGAAAATCGAGAAGATCGGCCGAGTGATGCGCCTGGCTCACAACCTGCCTCAGCATGCCCTGTTTGCCCAGTTGGAAGCTGTGTTGCGCCAGATGCTCTCGGTCAGCGACATGTTGCTGATCCGGCTGGAAAACCAGCGACTGGAGCGACTCTATCCACCACACCTGACATACGACGATGACATCATTCGGGCCATGTGCCACAGCACCAACAGCGTAGAGCGCCATGAAGAGGGGCTTTACTGGTACAGCCTGCCCCTGCGCCAGCAGCAGCAATACTTTGCCCACCTCATCCTCAACATGACCCGGCCTCTGGAAACCGATGACAGGCTGTTCCTCGATTTCCTGCGCCATCAGCTGACCCTGTTGCTGGAGCTCAAAAGGGTGCGACAGCAACTCGATGAGCTCAACTCGGAGGAGTCCATCAACCAGCGACTCCAACAGCTGCGCCAAACCAACTTGAGGTTGCAGAAACGGCTCAAGCATCATCAGGAGCTGGAGCGGCGGCTCCAGTTCAATGCCTTGCACGACCCGCTGACCCAGTTGCCAAACCGGGCGCTGCTGATGAATCACCTGCATCATGCCATGACCCGCTACCGCCGTTACCAGACAGCCGGCTTCACCCTGATCTTCGTCGATGTGGATCACTTCAAGCAGGTCAATGACGCCCTGGGCCACAGTGCTGGCGATCAGTTGCTGCAGGAGCTGGGCAGCAGGCTGCAAGGCTGCATCCGGCAAAATGACATGGTGGCGAGGCTCGGAGGGGACGAATTCGTCATCTATCTGGACAACAGCCAGCGGGAAGAGGACATCAGCCCCGTGCTCAATCGCCTGATTGGCCGTATCGGCCATCCGTTCCGGCTCCAGGGCAACGAACTGACCATCACCGTCAGTCTGGGGGTCGCCAGCGTGACGGAGCAGACGGCCGATGTCAGTGAACTGCTGCACCAGGCAGACCTCGCCATGTACCAGGCCAAGCGCAACGGCCGCAGCCGCATCGTCATGTATTCGGAGGCCTGTACCGAACAGGCGGGGTCACCGGAAGAGCGGCTCTTCAGAGCCTTGCGGGAAGGGCGGATTGTGCCTTACTTCCAGCCGGTGATCAGGCTGTGTGACAGCCGCCTCGTCGGACTGGAGGTGATGGCGCGCTGGATAACGGAGGAAGGGGAGCTCAAGGATGCCTTCGACTTCATTCCTCTGGCGGAACAGTGCGGCCTCATTCAGGATCTGGACCGCCAGATCCTCAAGCGCACCTGCCAGCAACTGAAGCTTTGGCAACCCGCCTCCGGGGTCGGTCGTTTCAGGATAGCCATCAACCTCTCCGGCAAGCACCTGGCCAGCCACGAGCAGATCATGCAACTGCTCACCATCATGGAGGAGGAGGGTGTCATCCCCGCATGTTTCATCTTTGAGTTCAACGAACGCGAGCTCTCCCGGCAGAGTGCCGACTCCCTCACTGCCCTGCATGAACTGAGGGCGAAAGGGATCCAGGTCAGCCTGGATGACTTCGGCACCGGCTTCTCTTCCCTCAACGCCCTGTTTCACTTCCCGGTGGATTACATCAAGGTGGACGACAGCTTCACCCATCGCATGTTGAACTCACCCAAGGATCTGGCGCTGATCCGCGCCATGCGGGACATCTGCCAGGACCTCGACTTCACCCTGGTGGTCGAGGGGATCGAAAATCAGCAGCAGTTGCAAAAGCTCATCGAGCTTGGCTGCGCCCTCGGGCAGGGGCGCCACATCTCGCCCCCGCTGCCGGGAGCCGATATTCCTCCTCTACTGGGTCAGGCTTCCCGAGAGACCAAACCTTCCGACCTCAATCCTTCTTGAACAGGGCCCGCAGGTTGGCGACACCAACCTGCCCCTTCTGCTGGCGCTCCTCGGCCGTCACCTTCTTCTGGTTTTCCCACTCCAGGTCATCCTGGGGCAGCTCCAGCAGGAAGCGGCTCGGCTCCGGCCGCACCGACTCGCCAAACTGGCGGCGCTCCTTGCAGAGAGTAAAGGTCAGCTCGGTCTGGGCCCGGGTGATCCCCACGTAGGCGAGGCGCCGCTCCTCCTCCACGTTGTCCTCGTCGATGCTGGTCTGGTGGGGCAGCAGCCCCTCCTCCATACCCACCATGTAGACATAGGGAAACTCCAGTCCCTTGGAGGCGTGCAATGTCATCAGCTGCACCTGATCCGCCTCATCCTCCCCTTCGTTGCGCTCCATCATGTCCCGCAGGGTGAGGCGAGTCACCACCTGAGCCAGCGTCATCGACTCCTCCAGCTCGTCCCCCTCCAGCATCTCGCTGATCCAGCGGTAAAGGGTGGAGACGTTCTGCATCCGCATCTCTGCCGCCTTCGGGCTGGGAGAGGTCTCGTAGAGCCACTCCTCGTAGTGGATCTCCTTGATCATGTCCCGCACCGCCTCCACCGGATTGCCGCGCAGCGCCTGATCGCCGAGCCGCACCAGCCAGTTGGTGAAGGCCTGCAGGGCGGATAGACCGCGCCCGGAGAGGTGCTGCTCCAGCCCCAGCTCGAAGCTGGCTGCAAACAGACTTTTGCCGCGCTGGTTGGCGTATTGGCCCAGCTTCTCCAGCGTGGTGGGACCGATCTCGCGGCGCGGCAAGTTGACCACCCGCAGGAAGGCGGTGTCCTCATCCGGGTTCACCAGCAGCTTGAGATAGGCCATGATGTCCTTGATCTCGGTGCGGGAGAAAAACGAGGTGCCACCCGAGATACGGTAGGGAATGCGGTTGGTCATCAGCGCCTTCTCGAAGATGCGCGACTGATGGTTGCCCCGATAGAGGATCGCGTAGTCTTTGAACCGGGTGCGGTTCATGAACTTGTGGCCCATCAGCTCGGCGGCGATACGCTCCGCCTCGTGCTCCTCATTCTTGGCAAACAGCACCTTGAGCTTCACCCCCTCGTCCAGCTCGGAAAAGAGCGCCTTGTCGTAGACGTGGGGGTTGTTGGCGATCAGGATGTTGGCACACTTGAGGATGCGCCGCTTGGAGCGGTAGTTTTGCTCCAGCTTGATGAGCTTGAGGCTGGGAAAATCCTCGTTCAGCAGCACCAGGTTCTGCGGCTTGGCACCACGCCAGGAGTAGATGGACTGGTCATCGTCTCCCACCACGGTAAAACGGGCCCGCTCGCCGACAATCTGCTTCACCAGCTCGTACTGGCTGGTGTTGGTGTCCTGATATTCGTCGACCAGCAGATAACGGATCTTGTTCTGCCAGCGGGTGCGTACCTCCTCGTTGCTCTTGAGCAACAGGGTCGGCATCACGATGAGATCGTCAAAATCCAGCGCGTTGTAGGCCACCATCTGGCGGTGATAGCGCTCATAGAGCTGGGCCAGCAACACTTCTTCCGGGCCTCGGGCGATGCGCATGGCGCGAGCCGGCAGGATGAGGTCGTTCTTCCAGTTGGAGATCTGGCTGATAAGGGCCGAGAGCTTGTCCTTGTCGTTGTCGAGCTCCGCCTCGGTCAGCTCTTTGAGCAGCGCCAGCTGGTCGGTATCGTCGAACAGGGAGAAGTTGGCCTTGAGGTTCAGGCTCTTGTGCTCTCGGCGGATGATCTCGAGCCCCAGAGTGTGGAAAGTGGAGACCATCAGCCCCCGCGCCTCCTTGCGACCCAGGGTCTGGCCGACCCGCTCCTTCATCTCCCGCGCGGCCTTGTTGGTGAAAGTGACGGCGGCGATGTTGCGCGCGCTGTAGCCGCACTGCTGTACCAGATAGGCAATCTTGTTGGTGATGACGCGGGTCTTGCCCGATCCGGCACCCGCCAGCACCAGGCAAGGGCCGGAGACAAACTTGACCGCTTCGTTCTGATTGGGGTTGAGCTTCATGGGCCGGATCTCTTGGCTTATGATGAGGGGCGGCATTGTAACAGAGATCCCGCAGGCAGCCGAAACCGCAGGCAATATCCCGCCACTGCGCCTTGTGTTTGGCCGCCATTTTCCGGATCATGGCCGACTTTTCCAGATGATATGAGGGGAGCATGAACCAGCAACAGCACGCTCGGCTGCGCAGCCAGTTTCCAGCCTTGGCGCAGGAGGTGAACGGCCACCCTCTGGTCTATCTGGACAACGCCGCCACCACCCAGAAACCGCAAGCCGTGCTGGATGCGATCAATCACTACTATCGGGCCGACAATGCCAACGTGCACCGCGCCGCCCATGCCCTGAGCGGCCGGGCCACACGCGCCTTCGAAGATGCCCGCAAGACGGTTGCCCGCTTTATCAATGCCCCTCGCAGCCACGAAGTGATATGGACCCGTGGCACCACGGAGGCGATCAATCTGGTGGCCCAGAGCTGGGGTATGAGCGAGCTGAGGGCGGGGGATGAAATCGTGCTCAGCACCCTGGAGCATCACGCCAATATCGTCCCCTGGCAGCTGATCGCCCAACGCACCGGCGCCGTGATCCGGGTCGTCCCTCTCGATGAGCGGGGCGATCTCGACATGGCTGCCTATCTGGCCATGCTGGGACCACGTACCCGACTGGTGAGCGTGGCTCACGTCTCCAATGCCCTTGGCACCGTCAATCCAGTCAAAGAGATGGTGGCAGCGGCCAAGGCGGTCGGGGCCCTGAGCCTCATCGACGGCGCCCAGGCGGTGGCCCATCTCGAGGTGGATGTGCAGGCTATCGGCTGCGACTTCTACGCCTTCTCCGGCCACAAGCTCTATGGCCCGACCGGGATCGGCGTGCTGTGGGGCCGCACTGAGCTATTGGAGCGGATGCCCCCCTGGCAGGCCGGCGGCGAGATGATAGACAGGGTCAGCTTCAGCGGCACCACCTTCAACACCCTGCCCTTCAAATTCGAGGCAGGCACCCCCCATATTGCCGGCGCCATCGGCCTGGCCGCAGCCATCGGCTTTATGATGGAGCAGGACAAGGATTCATTGGCCAGCCATGAAGCGGCGCTGACCGACTATCTGGTTGCCGGACTGCAACAGGTGCCAGGGCTGCGTCTGGTCGGCGAACCCGGTCAGCGCGCCGGCGCCATCTCCTTCCTGCTGGAGGATATCCACCCACAGGACGCCGCCACCCTGCTCGACATGCAGGGCATAGCCCTGCGGGTCGGCCATCACTGCGCCATGCCGCTGATGGAATCGCTCGGTATCGGCGGCACGATGCGCGCCTCGCTGGCCTGCTACAACAATCGGGACGATGTCGACGCCCTGCTGGCCGCCCTGCACAAACTCCGTGACTTCTTCTAAGGCAGACAATCCAATGAACAGCCTCGCAACCTACACCCGGATAGGCGTTGAGCCCGACGCAAATAGCATCCGTCAGCAGTTTGCGGCAGCAAACGGCTGGGAGAACCAGTACCGACTCATCATCCAGCTCGGCAAACTGCTGCCTGCACTGCCCGGCGAATGGCAGCAGGAGGCATTTCGCCTCAAGGGGTGTGAGAGCCAGGCTTGGTTGAAAGGGGAGAAAGGTGAGGATGGTAACTGGCACTTTGCTTGCGATTCCGATGCCCGCATCGTGCGCGGTCTGATTGTCATCGTGCTGGCCGCACTCAACCACCAACCCGCAGCGACGATCCATTCCTTCGACATGGAGGACTATTTCACCGAACTGGGGCTGGAGAAACACTTGAGCCCGTCGCGGGGCAACGGGCTCAGAGCTATCGTGTTGGCAATCCGGGGGCTGGCCGTCTAACCAGCCTTGTCCAGTGGTCGATCAGGCTGCGCCAATCGACCCTGTGTCTTCATTCCCGGCCTCTTTCTCGGCACGGGCTCCCCGCTCTGCAATCTTCTTCAATACCCGGGAAGCCGCGACCAAGCCAAAGGTGGCCGTCACCGGCGTCACGGCACCGAAGCCGGAGGCGCAATCCATCTTCATATTGCCGTCGCTGGCCGCCTTGGCCTGGCAGGTGCCGCCATTGCCATCCGGATAACTCAGCTGCTCGGTTGAGAAGACACACTCCACCCCGAATTTGCGCGCCGGATTCTTGCTGAAGTTGTGCAGTCGGCGCAGGTCGGAGCGCACCTTGGCGGCCAGCGGATCCTGAATGGTCTTGGCCAGGTCGGCCACGGTGATCTGGGTCGGGTCCATCTGCCCGCCGGCACCGCCCGCCACGATCACCGGGATCTTGTTGCGCTTGCAGAAGGCAATCAGCGCCACCTTGGCCTTGACCGAGTCGATGGCATCCACCACATAGTCAAACTCCCGCTTGATATGCTCGCCCAGGTTGTCGGCGGTGACGAAGTCATCCACCTCGATCACCTCGCAATCCGGGTTGATGGCACGGATACGCTCGGCCATCACCTCCGTCTTGAGACGGCCGACGGTGCCCTGCATGGCATGGATCTGGCGATTGGTGTTGGTGATGCAGATATCATCCATGTCGATCAGGGTGATCTGGTTGATGCCGGCCCGAGCCAGCGCCTCGGCCGCCCAGGAGCCGACGCCACCGATCCCGACCACGCAGACTTTCGCCTGGCTGAAAGAGCCAAGGGCACGCTGGCCATAAAGACGGGCAATGCCCCCGAATCGCTGTAGATACTCTGCTTTCATACCACCACCTTGCTTGAGGGCGGCCATTATAGCGGCAACCTCTCTCAGGGGCGATGATCGGATGATAGCGGTGTTGATGAGAGGGAAAAGGAGTGCGGTATCGGAAACGAAAAAAAGCCCAGTCGTTAGACTGGGCTTTTTAAGTAGTGGCGGAGCGGACGGGACTCGAACCCGCGACCCCCGGCGTGACAGGCCGGTATTCTAACCGACTGAACTACCGCTCCGCATTCGGTTAGCTTTCGCTAAATCTTTTGCTGCTTGTTTG